>QMWA01000167.1 GCA_003661385.1 Thermoproteota archaeon
GTACTCTAGCCACACTGGGTCGAATGGCACATAGGGCTTTAGGTATGACTTGTAGCCGAAGATTATCGTCCTCACTATGGTGAATAGGAGCACGCCTACTATTATCCCTGTGTTGTTGCCTGTTCCACCGAGCATCATGAAGGCCCATGGCCAGAATGTCCATGTCAGCCTCGTGTATGTGACTGCCTTTACGCTCCCAGCCTGTAGAGCCCACAGCGCGCCCCCTATGGCTGCTATAGCTGAGCCTGTGATCAGTGCCTGCGCCCTCAGCTTGACGATGTCCTTCCCATACACTCTTGAGGCGACCTCGTCGTCTCTCATGGCCTTCAATGCTCTCCCGAATGGCGACTTAGCTAGCTTCTCGAGATAGATGTATGCCAAGACGGCTACTATCAGTATCGCTGCCGTCGAGACCTCGAACCTGAGGTCTCCTGCCCAAGCGAAGACATCTGGGACCATAACCCCCTCTGTCCCACCTACTATCGGGTCGTAGTTCCAGCCTATGACGAGCAGGAGGTCTCCGAACGCTAGCAGGGTTATGCCCAGGTATGCCTCTTTGAGCCTTAGTGCAGGGTAGGAGCAAAGCCACCCTATGATCCCACCGAATATCGCTGAGAGAGCTATAGCTAGTAGGAACGTTGCTATCGCTATGTGGGGCTTCACCATGAGGTTTCTCGTCACGTAGTCTACTATCTTGAAGTTGTACATGTGGTCTGTGTACTTCAAGCCAGCTGGGTTCCCACCAACCATCTCCACTAGAGCCTGGCCTCCTATTAGAGCTACTATCCTCCCTACCAGCCCTGCTGTCACATAGGCTCCTGTTATCACTGCTAGGACTCTGCCGAACTGAGGTATTCCTCCAAACCCTACTTCAAGGTTTAGGCTTAGGGTTATTATCATGAATATCCCGAGGTTGACGAGGATGTTCAACAGGATAGGTGGAATCATCTCTCCTCACCTCCTGAGCGTAACAACCCAATCTTCTCAGCTACACGGCTCCACTGGATCCTGCCTAGCCCCTCTGGGAAGAAGAGCAGTGCTATCACCATGACTGTCAGCGGTATTGCCAGCCTGTATGCTACTGCTCTGCCACCGAAGACGATAGACACCTCATAGATTCCGATGTACTCTGCTAGACCCACCAGGAAGCCCCCTAGCAAGCTGCCGAATATCGAGTACAGGCTCCCTACTATTGAGCCTGTGAACATGGTCACGATGTAGTAGAAGCCTACTGCAGGGTAGCCTGCTGTGAACAGCGACATCAGGCCTCCGCCTAGGCCTGCTAGGGCTCCACCGAGGAACCATGCTGTGATGTATATCAGCTCTGGGCTTATTCCCTGGATGCTAGCTAGCTCAGGGTTCTCTATGGTAGCTCTCATGGCTATGCCGAACTTCGTCTTCTTTAGGAAGAGGTGTAGAGCCACTATTATTATGATGACTGTTATAATGGAGACTATCGTCACTCCCCTGGTTTCAGTGCCTAGGACTGTCACTGTGAAGTCGTATGGCTTGAGGACTATCTGCCTTGAGTAAAGCTTGTGGACCTCTGAGAGGTAGTCTGCGTACATGTTCAGCACGGCGTAGAAGGCTAAGTCCATGCCTAGCGTGGACATCATGAGGGTTACCATGTCAGCCCCCCTCTTCAGGAGGTACCTGTTGACTGTGATGTATGTTATGACTCCGAGGAGCCCTGAGAAGCCTGCTGCAGCTGGCAGATAGTAGTATGGGCTCCCACCTAGGAAGGTCTTGAGCGTGAAGACTATGTAGAATGCCCAGGCCACGAAGGATGCGTGGGCGAAGTTGAAGGTCCCCGTAGCCATGTAAATCAAGGTTATCCCAGCTGCCATGAGAGCTATTGTGCTTGAGTAGGCTAAGGCGATCTGTATGAGCTCCCACATGCCCTATCCCAGGTGGGTTTAGCAGTGCAGTTATTAAACCTTTTGGAACACTCCGCAGAGAACCAGCCTGTGGAGTATGTTGGGCTGGTTCCAGCCAGCTTTCCAAGCTATCCCAGCATGCCACAAGCCCTAAGGCAGCAGAATCCAACATGGTGGATGTTATAGAGGCCTTTAGGCCTGCAGAGGCTCTTATGGCAGCGTAGGCGCCTCCAGAGAGGCGCGAGAGGAGCTGGAGCTGACCTCAGGTTGCGCCATACGAGACTGCTAGCATAGGCTGCTTGCTGCAGGGCAGCTGCTGGCAGATGCCCTCTGAAGTAAGGTAAGTTGGTGGTAGGGCTTTGACTTCAGTTAGCTTAGGCTGCTTGATGGTGTTGTCTTCCTGGGGGCTGTGGTCAGGCTTTCTCCAGCTTCACCCTTCCATCTTCTACGAGAGCATAGTGGCAGGGTTCTTTGACCCAGCAGCCGACGTTATAGACGTTGTTTTCCTCGTCAGCGTATGCTTCGTGGGTGTGGCCGTAGACTAGTGCCCTAGCCTCTACTCCGGCTTTCCTTGAAGCTAGCTCTAGGAGCTCTTGTGAGGGCATAGGTGGGGCTCTAGCTCTAAGGTTTGCTACCGTATCCAGGTGTATTGGCTTGGTTTCAAGCCTGGATGCCAGCTCTCTTGCAGCTGAAGCTGCTTGCAGCCTGCTGTCTGCTGGCGCTACGAGGTCAGCTAGCATACTGAGGTCTTCGCTCAGCTCCCTTAGACCCTGCTCTGCCTTGCTCCTCTCCTCTTTGCTCATCTCTCTTAGGGCTTCAGCTAGAGCCCTCTCGAAGATGGACCACCTTGGAGCAGTATTCCACCACCTTAACCCCCTTAGCACATGCAGAAGCAGGACAAGTGGGCGATAGGCCACGTGCTCCAGTATGGCAACGGACTTCTCCCCCATCTTGTAGATTGCCTCATAGATGGCGTAAGCAGCCTGCTCTGGAACCCCATGCTTCCAGACATCAAAGAGGTGCCCATGGGTATATAAGACCCCATCTAGGAAATAGAATGGGTGGTATACCTCCATAGTGATTAAGCCGCGGGACTTGAGCCTTTCTCTGCAAGCCCAGCTATGGTAGTCGTGGTTCCCCACAACGTAGATGAGCTCAGCACCAGACTCAATCAGCGCTTCGAGGACAGGTGAACTGTGGTATAGTGCGTCAACTGGGTCAGCTCTCCAGAGGTCTAGAATGTCACCTAGCATGACTACAGCATCAACACCCTTAAGCTTCCCCAGTACTCTAGCGAGAAGCTCAGCCTTAGACTTCACATAGCCACAGTGCAAGTCAGAAAACACCAAAACCCTAGCCAGGCTACCACCATCACCTGACAGGCATCCTACTATAAAGCTTGCTTACCACCTCCAAATCTATAGTAACTACGTGCGCATGCATCCTTAGGGCAGCAACAGGTCTCCTGCTTTAATGTAGTGGATTAGTGCGGCTTTGAGTGGCTGTGGCTGCTTCTCTATGAAAGCCTAGGTAGCATGCTCCTCCCTTATACGCCTAGCCTCTTTTAAGCGCTTAATCCACCCTGCAAGCTTCTCGAGGCCTCCCTTGAGTAGAGCCTCAGCATGTAAAGCTTAGCTGTAGCAGACACCTGCTTTAAGGTGCTAGCAGAGTATCTGTGAGGCTTAGCCTCAGTCTGTAGGAGGCTGCTCCTAAGCTCTAGGGCTTCATTGCTAAATAGTTTCTCTCCTAGCTTCTTGAAGCCTTAGGTTTGGCTATCCATTGTGTACTGGTGTGCTGTGCACTCTTCTGGCCACATTTTCACAGAAGAGTTAAGCTTGTGCCCAGTGTGAGCTGTCTGGTGAGTTCATGGAGAGGGAGCATAGGGGTGTCGGTGAGGTAGCTGTTAGAGAGCTGTATGTGCTCGCGTATGCTAGGGAGGTATGGGAGAAGCTTGTGTATAAGCCTCAGCTGGCTCCTCCCCTCTAGCCAGCTCACTTTTATTTGGGGTGTACAGTGGCAAGTTATGTTGAAGAGCATGTACATGTCTATTGGTATACCACCTGAGCTGAGGAAGGCTCTCATGGAGCTTGAGCTGGAGCTTACGAGGTGTGGTGTCCCGTTGGTTGGCATTATCGCTGCCCCTGATGCTGTCAGTGGGGCTAATGTGCTTGTTGTAGTAAGGGGGAGAGCTGAGGAGTGGGTTGAGAAGGTAGCTGAAGCCAAGCTCAAGGTGGATAGGAGGCTAGGAGACA
>QMWA01000168.1 GCA_003661385.1 Thermoproteota archaeon
CCTACCTGTCAGCTTGACTCCTATCCTGCTACCTACTTCCCTATCTACTAGCGTCATAGCTGATCCTGTATCCACTAGCACAGTCCCTTCTGCAGCTCCCTTAACTCCCTCAACTCTACCCTCAGCTCTGCCTATGCTCCCTCTCCCACTAGCCTAGGAGCGCTGAGCCTCCTTATAAGCGTGGCAGGTGCTGGAGTGCTGCCATGGCGTGTAGCTTGCTGGCTTAGGGTTTAGCTGGTGGATTCAGCCCTGTAGGAGGCTACATGTGTGCGCTTGGGCCATCAGGCTGCCAGCTTAGCTGCTAGTAAAGCTTATTCAGGAGGGTAGTGGGGGTGTTGGGGTCTGTGTTGAGGAGTAAGCTGACCTTAGTAGCCTTCATCCTGATGCTATCTGCTCTGCTACCTGCTGCTAAGAGGGCTGCCTGTGGAGGAGAGCACCTCCCGTTCTCACTCTACCACACTACACCACTCAACAGAGTTCTCTACCCCAGGGTTGCTGCACCAGCTTTCTGTGAGGCTGGGGGAGTGCTGACGGTGTACGTGAGCTACGTTGAGGGTGAGAAGCCTGCTAAGAGCGCTGAGTGGAGCGGCAGCCTGGAGTCCATCCTCTATGGGAGTTATGGGCTCGAGAATGTGGAGCAGAGCTTCGACGAGAGAGGCCTCTGGAAGATAAAGTTCAAGATACCTGAGGAAGCTGAAGGCCTCTTCAACCTGACGCTTAAAGCTGAGGGCATGGTGTTCACTGAGCCAAACTGCATCAAGGTGTACAAGGAGCTCCCCAGTGAGCTCAAGGTAGGAGTGCTTACCGACAACCACGTTGGCTTGAGGAGGCAGCTGAGGTACAAGGTTAACAACGAGGTGTTTGAGGTCGTGCTAGCTACACTAGACTCCCTAAACCTAGACCTGATAATAGACTGCGGTGATGTCGTTGATGCTACAGCAGACGAGGAGCCCTACAGGTATGTCTATGAGCTGATATCCCACCTAGCTACACCCATACTCTTCACTATGGGCAACAACGACTACTACACCATTGAGAAGGGAAAGTGGTGGTGGGAGAAGTACTTCGCCCCTGTGAGGTGGAGCACAACAGTAGGAGGCTACCACTTCATCGCCTTAGACACAGATACAGGGAGGGTCACAGACGAGGCCTTAAGCTGGCTGGAGGAGGACATGGCCCTCAATAGGGACAAGAAGATAGTGCTCTTCTTCCACTACCCATACTGGGACCCAGACCAGATATCACCTAACGCATACGAGAAGCTCCCAAAGCTCATGAAGGAATATGATGTGATCCTGGTTCTGCTAGGACACAGGCACATAGATGAGGTTAGGAAGCCACCTGAAGTCCCTGCCTTGACGATAACCTCAACAGCTACAGCAGCATCCCAGAAGTACCGAGGCTACCGCCTGCTCACCCTCAAAGGCGAGCAAGTAGAGTACACACCTGAGAGCACACCATACGAGAAGCTCGGGGTGAAGCTCCTCCAGAGGAGAGACGGCTCCTCAGCTGGTGTAGCAGCTAAGGTGTGGAACAAGCTGAGTAAGCCAGCTACCCTGAGGATCCTAGCGAAGCTCAAGCCAGGAGCCCTCAAGGTCGAGGGAGCTGAAGCCAAGGCCACGAAGGAGGCTAAGGGGGTTCTAGCTGTGGTCATGGAGGCAAGCCTGCCACCAGGCTCAGAGAAGGTCATCAAAGCCTACACTGCAGAGGACAAGACTCCACCTAAGGTCGAGGTGCACCCTGAGGAAGCTGAGGACTACATCTCACTAGACTACTCAGCTTCAGACACAGGCCTAGGTGTCCTAGAGGTCTCCGTGTTCTATAGCCTCGACAACAAGACCTGGAGCAGTGCTCAGGTCAAGATTGTAGACGAGTACCCTCTGCCAACAGCTCCTAAAGCTGACAGAGTCTACTACAAGGCTGAGGCCATGGATGCTGCAGGCAACAAGGCTGTAGCCTACGGGGTCTATGAGGCCAAGCCCACAGCTGTAGTCACGTCAATGACTATTAGAGGGGAGAGGGTCACACCAGCTCCAGCTCTGATAGCTGTGGTTGTTGCTGCTGTAGCCATAGCTGTAGTGCTAGTGGTATGGAGGATGAGAAGGTGAAGGGCAAGCTTACCATAGTGCTCCTAGCCCTCCTCTCCACGTCTATTTTTGCAGCAGGATGCCAGCCAGCTACCCCCCTAAACAGGGTGTGGTGGCCTAGGCTAGGCTTCCCTGCTTTCGTGAAGCCTGGTGGCAGCTTCACTGTGGAGCTAGCTGGCATAGAGCCCCAGGCAATGTACCTGGTAAACGAGACCCACAGGCTTGAGCTCAAGGTGGAGCTGAAGCAGAGAGAAGGCTGGCTGGTTAAGGCTGTAGCTGAGGTCCCAGCTGAGGCAGGTGAAGACCTCTACAACCTCAGCGTGCTGTCTAGCGAAGGAAGCTTCGAGGAGCCACACTCAGTCTACGTGTACAAGGCCCTCAGAGTCCCGTTCACAGTATTCTGGATAACAGACACACACTATGACGTGAAGCCTGGAGCAGAGTACCTCAGGCTCATCTTCAGGAAGTGGATTAGGATAGCAAACTTCCTCAAGCCAGACCTCGTAGTCATCACAGGAGACATAGTGAACAACCCACCAGAACACCTCTTCAAGTCAGTCTACAGAGACCTACTGGAGCTAGAGGTTCCAGTCCTCCTAGTCCCAGGGAACCACGACTGGTCTAGAGAAGGCCACTTCATAAGGTACCTCTCAGTCTCAAACCGCTCTCTCACAATAGAGTGGATCCACATCGTAGCCCTAGACACTGGGCCAGGTGGGTTCCACGGCTGGCTAACCAGGGAGCAGATGGACTGGCTAGAAGAGGACTTAGCAGCCCACAGCGAGTGCCCAGTTAAGCTGCTGCTCATGCACCACCCACTATACCACATCGAGAACAGAACTGGAGCAGACTTGATGAGGCTAGCTAGCATAGCCAAGAGGTACAATGTGAGCTTGATCCTAACAGGCCACTCACATGTCAACAAGGACATCATGGAGCCAGCCCACTACCTAGTTGGAGCAAGCGGCTTCAAAGGTGGAAAACCGTACTCCGGCTTCTACCTCCTGAAGCTCACCCCACAGGGAGTAGAATACAAGATAAACGGCACATACAAGCCCATACCACACGACAAGTTCGAGATAAAGCTCCTACAGGAGAACACTGGAGCAAAGCCTGCTGCAGCAGCCTACCTGAGAAACGGCTGGTGGTTCCCAGTCAAAGGCTACCTGAAGCTTAGGCTGAAGAAGGCTGGAGGCCAGCTCAAGGTAGAGGGGGGAAAGCTCACATCTCAAGTAGACGCTGGGAGCTACGTGATAGCTGAAGTCGAAGTGAAGCTCAGCCCAAAAGAGGAGAAGCTGGTTAAAGCATACTACACGCAGGCACAAGACAAGCAGCCCCCAAAGATAGCTGAAGTCAAGTACAGGATGAGGGAGAGCCCATCAGTAGCAATAGCAACCCTCCTAGTAAAGGTGGAAGACGACTACCTAGGCGTGCAGTCAGTTAACATAGCCTACACAACAGACAACAGGACATGGTCCACCACAGAGCCAGCTTACATCTCACCAACAGCATATCAAGCTACAGTACAGGTAGAGAAGGGCCCACCCCGCCTAACAGTCAAAATAGAGGTGAAGGACCTCACTGGAAAGACTTCAGAGAAGACGGTGTCCATACCACTGCCAAAACTCCCTGAAGAAGCCAAGCCAGAGGAGAAAACAAACCTACCGCTGCTAGCTGCAGCCACAGCCATAGCAGCTGCCATAGCTCTAGCAGCCATATACCTGCTTAAGAGGAGCTAGCGTAGCTCAGCCCCCATATCTCCCGAGCAGCCCCATAGCCTTAGCAACCCACCTCCAGTTAAGCATGAGATGCAGTATAGTAAGCCCAGCTAGCACAAGCTTATACGCGCAGCATGCTCCAACTATAGATCCCTGCTCCTAGCAAATAGGAGTTAAATATAGCCTAAGCCACCTAGTTGATATGAAGCTCAGCGAGCTACGCAAGCTCGAGCTGGAGGCTAGGGAGATCCGTAGGAGGATGGCTGACTGGAGCTTCATAGAGAGGCAGCCTCCAAG
>QMWA01000169.1 GCA_003661385.1 Thermoproteota archaeon
GTGCGTGTGGTCACGAACATGAGCTCAGGCAAGATGGGCATTGAGCTCGCTAAAGAGCTGTATAGGCGTGGCGCTGAAGTCAAGCTCGTGTACGGCCCGGGGACAGTCCAGCCTCCCAGCTGGATAGAGACTATAAGGGTAGTGTCAGCCCAGGACATGCTCCACGTAGTCGAGTCTGAGCTCTCCAGCCAGGAGTACAGCCTCTTCATAGGCGCCGCTGCAGTCTCAGACTACACTCCAGAGGAGCCTCTGCCAGGCAAGCTATCCAGCAAGGAGGTCAGAGAGCTGACTGTCAAGCTTGTCCAGACGCCTAAGGTGCTGGAGGCTGTCAGGAAGGCCAGCAGGAGCATAAGGATTGTTGCGTTCAAGGCTGAGTTCGGGGTGAGCAAGGAGGAGCTCGTGAGGAGAGCACAAGAGAAGCTGAGGGAGCTGGATGCAGAGATGGTCGTGGCAAACGACCTGGCTAAGCCAGGGGCAGGCTTCAGGTCTGAGACAAACCAGGCTATAATAGTAGACAGAGCTGGGAGGATAACAGAGCTCCCGCTGATGCCTAAGAGCGAGCTGGCTAAGGTTATCCTAGACCACCTGGCGTCGCTGAGGTGACAGCATGTGCACGATAGTAGCCTCGCTTTCAGGGGGAAGGCTGCTCTTCTTAGAGAACAGGGATGTGCCAGATGAGAGGTTCATCGGGGACATGCCAGCTATGCTAGAGGATGTAGCTGCTCTCTTTGATCTCAGGTCAAGTGGAGTGGTATGTGGTTTCAACTTGAGGTCTAGGGTCTATGGTGGGGTCACGAATGTGCTGGGCTACGAGGCTCCGAAGTCGCGTGGAGTTCTCCTCCTCAAGGCTCTTGCCAAGGCATCCTCGCTGGGCGAGGCAGTGGGCATCCTGGTCAGCGAGCTCAGGACAGGAGAATACAGCTCAGCTGTCTACCTGATTGGCGACCTAAAGTCGATGGTGAGGGTTGAAAGCTATGGTAGAGAGGTGTGTGCTGAGGAGCTAGAGGGTATAGCTGTGGTGACGAACATATTCCACGAGCTGAAGAGCGGCATACGCCTGGAGACCTCAGTGGCGAGAGAGGAGGCTGTAAGAAGGTTCCTCCAGCAGAGGAAGAGCCTCTCGCTAGAGGACTTCATGCAGCTAGCAAGGCTCCATATGGGAGTGGGCTCAGTCTGCAGACATGGAGTCAAGCAGACTGTTTCAAGCATGCTGTTTAAAATCAGCTCAGAGAAGTCTGAGGTATACTACTGCCGTGGCAACCCATGTAGATCCCAGTACTCCAAGATATACTTCCACTAGCCATCCAGCAGCCTCCTGGACGCCAGCCTAGCTGCTCTGACAGCATCCTCAGCCCACTCAAGCACTCTGCTAGATTGAGGTCTATTCCTCTGCATGACGCTCCCCTATACAGGGGCTCAGCTGTATTTAAGCTTCTCTGGCAGCTTGCAGATGACTCTACCTCCTCTTGTTGTGACTTCTACTCCAGCTTTCCTCAAGCTCTCTTGGACATGCGGGTATAGGATCAGGGTCTCGAACTCGACTTCAGCTAGCTTGCTGCTGATCTCGCTTAGCTTCCTGATAAGGGAGGCTAGCTTCCTCTCGTCTATGAACTCCAACATGACTGCTGCATTGCATGACACTCCCTCTCTGACCAAGTTCTCTAGCGCCCTCAGCTGGAGGCTGAATGCCTCTCTTCTAGCCCCGGTTAGGAGCTCGAAGTCGTCTGGTGTAGCTCCCTTGAGGCTTACCCTCACATGGGTGAACTCTCCTGCTTCGCTGGCCAGCTCCTCCGCGTAGGCTCTCGATGACCCGAGCACTATCCCGTTTGTCTCGAGTATGAACAGCCTCCCCTCTCTGGTGTGCTTCAGCTCTCTTAGGACGCTGATCAGGTGTGTCCAGCCGAGTGTAGGCTCGTTCCCGCTGACCCTGAGCAGCCTATATCCTCTGCTTCTGGCTATTGAGGTGAGCTTGCCTGCCACCTCTCTTGGGCTGTAGAACCTGCCTGCTGTCTTGAAGCTATCTCTGGGCTTAGCGCTCCAGCAGAATATGCACCTGAGGTTGCAGCCAACGCAGTCTGCTGTAGCTATCCCACCGTAGAATGGAGCTGGCCTGAACCTGTAGTACTTCCTGAGCTCTCCTCTGAGCACGTGCTCCTCTACATACCTGCCGTACTCAAGTGGGTCAAAGGGCACTAGACCACCAAAAGAAGGGGCTAGAAGTCTACTCTCCTCCCCTCATAGATGTATCTGAACAGCTTCCTGTAGTCTTCCTCAGATGGTATCCTGGGGTTTATCGTGGTTCCACCTGATGACATCGCTAGCCTAACGAGCTTATCCATGTTCTCCTCCAGCTCGCTCTCCGCTACCCCCCTTTCTGCCAGCGTCGCTGGGAGCCCCATTTCGCTGAGCAGCCTCCTGGCTTCATCAGCTAGCTTGAGCCCAGCTTCCCTCCTGCTCGTGTAGCTCAGCCTGAGGTGGTGTGCTATCTGCTCAAGCCTGTCCTCTGCCTCAGGCAGGTCGTACTCTATGGTGTATGGCAGGCACATCCCAACTGCCTCTCCGTGAGGGATCTTGAAGAGGCCTCCTATCGAGTGGGCTAAGGCGTGGGCTACTCCTATCATGGAGTTGCTGAAGGCTAGCCCAGCTATCGTGGCAGCGTTATGCATCTTCTCTCGGGCCTCCATGTCATCTGGGCTCCTGTATGCTCTAGGCAGGTACCTGAAAACGAGCTCTATGGCCTTCAGCGCCAAGCCATCTGTGAAGTCGTTTGCCCACTGGCTCACATAGGCTTCTATGGCGTGCGCCAGGACATCCATGCCTGTTGCTGCAGTGAGCTTTGGCGGCATGGTTTTAGCCAGGCTTGGGTCTACTACAGCTATGTCTGGAACCAGCTCATGGTGTGCTAGCTCCATCTTCCTGTGCTCAGCTGGGTCAGTTATCACAGCAGCCCACGTTGCCTCTGAGCCTGTGCCGCTTGTTGTCGGGACGGCTATGAGCCTAGCCTTTTCCCTGAGCTTGAGCTCAGCCAGCGGGGCTATGTCCTCTATGCTGAGCTCTGGGTTCTCGTATAGCGCCCATATGGCCTTAGCTGTGTCTATGCATGAGCCTCCTCCCACCGCTACTATGAGATCTGGCTGCAGCCTCCTAGCTACCTCAAGCCCCCTGGCCACGGAGCTCGTTGAGGGCTCAGCCTCCACCTCGTCATAGAACTCGATGTCTAAGCCAGCTTCCCTCAGCTTCTCAGCTACCCTCTCTGCTGCAAGCTCCCTTACCACCTTGTCCGTTACTACAAGCGCTCTCTTCCCCTTCACTTCGCTGAGGTAGTCTAGCGCGTCCTCTCCGAACACCACCTTGGGGGAGATGAAGTACCACAAGCTCTCAGCCGCTAAACGAACTCTGTTGGGACCCTGCTTGCTGTCTCGACTAGGAGCTTAGCTGCCTTCGTGTACCTCATGACCTTAGCCATGTTCCCCTTCAGCTTGAACTTCCTGGTGAGCAGCCCCTTGATGGGGTCTATCTCGCCTCTGATCAGCTTCTTCCAGTTCGAGTACGGGCCCTCGTACACGAACTCCGTCTTGACTTCATCTCGGCTTGCAACCACCCTTGCGTCTCTGCACTTCCCGTGGTAGAGGTCTACGTAGAAGCAGTACTCCCTGTCAAGGCCCTCATCTGGGGTTATCACGAAGAGGAAGTCTCCCTCCCAGTCTTTAGCTGCCTCCTCATACTCCTTGTTCCTGTTGAGCTCCTCCTTGAAGGCCTTAATCCACTCCTCGCTAGGGAACCTGTACTTCCCACTCAACCTACCACCCCCAACCCCCTGCTGTGGTGGTTGATAACGCTGCCTCAGCTACCCCATAGGTCTCTTGCAGCATCCTCTAGGCCAAGCTCCACTAGGGTCTCCTTGAGGGGCTTGCCTGTCTCAGGGTCCCATCCCCTGGCCTCGTAGAGCTCCCTGAGCTGCCTGCTGAGGTCTGGCACGTGTCCTTGGGTTCCTCCCTCCTTGAGGGGCTCCAGGACTATCTTGGGGAGCCTGTCGCTTGCAGCAGTGTCCCCGAGCTTCATGTTGAAGCACCTCTTCAAGTCGA
>QMWA01000170.1 GCA_003661385.1 Thermoproteota archaeon
AGCATAGGGAGAGAACTTCACGAGCTCCTCTACTAGCGTGAGTGAGCCGCTTGCTAGAGCTTCTTCAGCTAGGCCGGTGAGCTCATCTAGGCTCATCTGGCTGAGAGTTCTGTGAGCTGCTGAGACTGCGGGCAGCACACTACGCTTCAGCTCAGCTTCAAGCCTCCGAGTCATCGAGCGGGCAGGCTTCCCCCCGCTCTCAGCTACGTAAAATTTCCCAGAACGGCCTCGACTGCTCTTCTTATCAGCGTAGAGATATCAACGGAGGGATCCACATCCATCCTCGTAGGAACACACATCTCAGCGGCTTCAATCCACGTCTCCCTAGTAGGCTTCCCACCTGAGTTTAAGCTGCTCACTAGGACAGCTAGGTCTATTGAGGCCCTTATTGACGGGCCCCTCCTCACAATGGGGTTCCCTCTGAGAGCACGCACTATCTTAACGGATGTCAGAGTTATGTCCTCAGAGCTTACGCCGCTTCTGAGCTTCACAATCTCACATTCCTCCTCCTCTGGAGGATAGTCAAGCTTTACCAGCACAAACCTGTCCTTAACTGCCTCGGAGAGCTTGCTTACACCAACATGCTCCTCGGTGTTCTGGGTAGCTATCACCCTGAACTCAGGGCGAGCCTTAACCTCACCTAAATTGGGTATGTACACTATGCCCTCATCTAGAGCTGGAAGCAGGACATTCTGAGCTGATTCAGGAAGCCTGTTAAGCTCGTTGATCAGGAGAACAGCCCCATGCATCATAGCCCTCACTAGAGGGCCCTCGACGAACGCCTCTCTGCAGTAGCCCTTCTTCATGACTATTGGAGGATCCCAGTGGCCGACTAGCTTCGACTCATAGTAGCGTTCATCTCCATCGACACGCACAACCTCACGGCCAAGCCACCTTGCCATTGCTACAGCAATCGTGGTCTTCCCGACACCAACAGGCCCCTCAAGCAGGACGTGGCGACCAGACATCAAGGCCACTAGAGCCTTCTGGAGCTCTCTAGCTCTACCCACAATCCCAAGCCTGCTCTGGATCTCTAATACCGCCTTAGAAACATCCATGTCATTAAGCACCTAGTAAGCTATCACAGCACATGTATTTAAGGCTCGCTTCACATGTAGGAAGCGAAGAACGCAGAGAACACTCTCTCAGCAAGAGATCACAGCACACATCCATGGAGCACGAGCATAAGGCTGCTGGCTGAGCAGCAGACGGAAACACGAGGTAGATGCTGATGAGCTCAGGTGATGGAAGCTAGCTCCCTGTGCACTCGGTCAGCCTCAAGGGCTATGAGCCTCCTGTGGAGCTTAGGTGAAACGCCAGTAGCCCCTGGATGCTCGTCTCCTGAGCTTTAGTATAGCTGTAGAGCATGATAGATTCCACATGAACAGCTTGCATAAGCTAGGCGCAACGTTCTATAACACCAGCTTCAGCAGCCTTAAGAGACTCTCGAATAAACGCTCCAGCAGTCAAGACCATGACCCTCTCAGTGACATTTCTCCTGACATGAACTAAAACCTATCTTAAAGAGCCTGAGGGCATGGTCGTCACCATAGCTCCCAGCTAGAACAAGAGTATACCAGAACCTGAAGAGCTCGATAGCTCGGTCAGCAGAGAGGCCAGCAGCCTTCACAGCCTCAACAGCCTCCACAACCCCATCAAACTTAGACAGCAGAACCTCCTTAACCTCTCTAACAGCAGCGAGGTCTCGCTCCCTGATCTCGAGAAACTCTCCAACAGAGTTAGCGACAGCTGCAAGCTCCCTCCTCAGCTGATCTAACACAGACAGCAGCGCCCTCATCACCTCTGAGAGCCCTGCTTAAAAGCAGCATAGAGCCGCTGCTAAAACCAGAGTATAGGAAAGCATGAAAGAGAAAGAAAAACCATAGCCCTCGGATAAGGCTGGCGCTGGCGAGAATGACTCTGGCAGCAAGCCCAGGAGCAGAACAGCAACCATAAGGGACATGGAGGCAAAAGATAAATAGCGGAGAGAGCCATATTCTACAGAAGGCGCCGGGGTGGCCGAGTTGGCCGAAGGCGGCGGATAAGCAGCTGAGACTCGAGATCAAGCGTGTAATCCGCTTCCCCCTGCGGGTCCGTGGGTTCGAATCCCACCCCCGGCGCCAGCAGGTGGTATAGTTTGAAGTTCGGAACCTCTGGTGTAAGAGGGGCCTACGGGGAAGCGATGTCACTTGAGTCTGCAGTAGCACTCGGGAGAGCACTTGGCCACTTCGCTGGCAGGGGGAAGGCTGTAGTATCCAGAGATAACAGGCCTGTCAGCAGGCCCATATACCATGCTCTGATAGCAGGAGTCATGGAGGGGGGAGTCGACGTGGTTGACATAGGCGAGACAAGCTACCCAGTTACAGCCTGGGCTACAAGAACGCTAGGATGCAGCATAGGAGCCATAGTCACAGGGTCACATAACCCAGTGTGGCATACTGGAGTGAAGTGCTTCGATAGAGATGGAGCTCAGTTTACTAGGGCCCAAGAGAGAGATGTTGAGAGGCTGATCATGAAGAAGAAGCTTCCTGTAGCAAGCAGGATAGGGAGAATAGGATCAGCAGGCTACACTAGCCAAAGCTACATAGAGGCGCTCACCTCACTCATAGAGAACGCAAGTGAAGTTAAGGTAGCAGTCGACTCAGGGTCAGGGGTAAGCGGGCAAGTAACCTGCAGAGCACTGAAGCTACTTGGAGCCAAAGTGCTATCATCAAACTGCGACCCTGAGATATCAAGGCCATGGAGGCAACCTGAGCCGACAGAAGAAAACCTCACGACACTCGGAGCAGTAGTAAGGGCATCAGGCTGCTTAGCTGGATTCGGCCACGACACAGATGGAGATAGGCTGGCTGTAGTAGACGAAAGTGGGGAGTTCATTCCACATGACAAGGTCACAGCGCTGATAGCAGACATCCTTCTCAGAGACAGAAGGGGGCTTGTGGTGCTATCAGTGGACACAGGGACAGCAGTATACGAGGTAGCAGAGGAACATGGCTGTAAAGTGCTCACGGTGCCGCTGGGTAGGATCCATGAGCCTATAAAAGAGGGGAAGAACGTCGCACTGGCATCAGAACCATGGAAGATAATAGACCCGAAGTGGGGGCCCTGGCCGGATGGCACATATGCAGCAGCTCTCATAGCCTCAGAGCTATATCGCAGCTGCGAGAAGCTAAGCAAGCTTATAGAGAGGCTACCAAGCTACCACATGATGAGGCTAAGCATAGAAGTACCGATGGGGCTCCTAGACACAGTCTACGCAGAGGCATCACAGCAGCTCCTGAAAGAGCTTAAGCCAACTGACACGCTAGAAATAGATGGAGTAAAGATGTACACCAGTGACGGGTGGATCCTGATTAGGAGAAGCGGCACAGAAAGCAAGATAAGGATATACACAGAGTCAAAGAGCAGGAAGAAAGCCCACCAGCTGGCAGAGGAGGGTAAAAGAGCTGTAGAAAGAGCACTCAGAAAGCATGAAAGGTAATAGCATGGACAAAGCAGAGTATGCTTACAAGATCTTCAAGCAGGTAAACCTCACCCTGACGCCCAAAGCCCTAGTTAAGCTCACGAGCTACAGCAGCCAAGTCATAGAAAGCACAGCAAGAGTCATCTACAGCAAGACTGGAGGAAAGCCGAAGGTAGTAACCCCAGAGGACATAGAAGAAGCCCTAAAGGTGGCATTATCAAAGGAGATACACAGAATCCCGGCAGCGAAATCAGCTGAGAGCAGAATAGAAGTGCTGACAAGGCAGGTAAGCAGAAGGATAGCACATGGAGCTGAAGACTTCCTAAACTACATGAGAGCCAGGTTCATAAAGCTGAGAGCAATGCTAGCAGACACAATAGGAGCAGAGGCGCTCAGCATAGCAGATATAGCTGAGAGAAACAGCGGAGATGTGGCTGGAGTAGCGATGGTATCAGATAGGAGGCTGTCATCTAACAGGATGCTCCTGACTCTAGAAGACACTACCGGAACCACAGCAGCAATCATAGACACCAGGAGGATCCCTAAGGC
>QMWA01000171.1 GCA_003661385.1 Thermoproteota archaeon
CGTGAGGAGGCTTTGTGCTGCTGGAGGAGGATACCTAGATGCAGACACCCCAGTATCCCGGGGGAGCTTCGAGGCAGCAGTCTACGCTGCAGGCGCTGTCCTCAAGGCATGCGAGATGGCTCTCAGAGGAGACATAAGCTCAGCTTTCGCCCTGGTGAGGCCACCAGGGCACCACGCTGGGAGGCGCGGGATAGCCCTGAGAGCTCCATCGAGAGGCTTCTGCATATTCAACAACGTAGCTATAGCAGCTAAAGCTATGCTCGAGCGTGGAGCCAGCAGAGTCGCCATACTGGACGTGGACTGCCACCACGGCAATGGGACCCAAGAGGCCTTCTACTCGAGCAGCAAGGTGCTCTTCATAAGCCTACACCAGCACCCCTACACCCTATACCCTGGTACAGGCTTCACCCATGAAGCTGGCGAAGGCGATGGCCTAGGATACAACATCAACATACCGCTCCCACCCATGACTGGAGACGACATGTACATGAAGCTCATAGACGAGGTCGTAGCCCCAATGCTGAGGCAGTTCAAGCCAGAGCTGATCCTGGTCTCAGCTGGCTTCGACACACACAGGTCAGACCCGCTCACTAGGATGCTCCTCACCGAGAGCACCTTCCTGCACGTTTTTAAGCTGCTGGCCAGCCTCTCAGAGGAGCTTAAGGCCCCGGTTGTAGCCTCGCTTGAGGGAGGCTACGGTGAAGGCCTGGAGAGGGGTGTGAAGGCTGCCATAGCCTCCCTAGCTGGCCTGGAGCTGGAGGCAAGCGAGCCCAAGACGGAGTCCAGCAGGGCAGTGAAGTCGAGCATCACATCGACAGTAAGGGAGCTTGAGGAGGCTACAGGAGGCAGGTGGGGCATAGAGTGGAGCTAGGCCTCAAGGATGTACTCCACCTTAACCCCCCTACTCTTTATCTTCTCCTCCCCCTCTCTAGAGCAGAATATGGCGAAGACCCCAACTGGGCTGGCCTTAGCCTTCTCAATGAGCTCAAGCAGAGCTAACGCCGTGGCCCCGGTCCTCACAACGTCGTCCACGATCAGAACCCTGCTCCACTTCCTCAAGAAGGGCTTTGGGACATAGAGGGTTGAGATCACGGGGCCAGAGAAGCTCTGCCTCACAGCCTCATAGTACCCTGCGTCATGTATCTCCTTCCTCTCCTTAGCATAGCAGTACCCGCAGCCAAACTCCTCAGCAACCTTCAAAGCTAGAGGCACACCGTCCACAGCTGCAGTAAGCACAGTCTCAACAGTCTCGCCACCAAACCTCCTAGCTGCCTCATAGGCCACAAGCCTCAGGATCCAGGGCTTCACGAGAGCATCCTGGGTCACAAGAAACCTCTCCCCCCTCTTCCTGCAGAGGGCCTCAAGCGTCCTCACAAGCTCATCCCTAGCAAACTTCTCAACAATCCACTTAGCCCTCTCAAGCTTCGGGAGAACAACACCATTGATGTACCTCGAGAGCACAGCAGGCTGAAGCCCAGTAAGCTCAGCAAGCTCTCTAAGCTTCCTAGTCTCCTTCATAGTCCTCAGCACATCTATGGCAAGCAGCTTAACCCTCAGCTCACCCGCTGCATCCCTAGGCATTCTCAGACCAAAAGTCCAAGCCAGCCAGAAATATAAGCCTTACCCGAAAGCCACTGCTAGCTTCAGCCAGCTGCCACAAGCTAGCCTCAGCATGCACGCTCTACCTGAAGCTCTCCTACGCCCTACATGGATGCGAGCATGCTGGACTGAAGGCCAGCGAGCACACTGAGGTGGAGCTTAAAGAGCTAGCCACGAGAAGCCTCAGCTGCACCAAGGGAGCACTAAGCGAGGCTGCTGAGGAAGCAACCCTGATGCAGCCCCGAGCTAAGAGGCGGCCTTGACGAGGCTCACAGAAGCTGTAGATGGCCTCACATCAGGCTGCAGGCATGAGCTCAGGAAGCCCCGCTGAGCCCTAAAAGCGTATAGAGCCTCCACGCTGCACATCACCGCTCTCTGGTGGACTAGCCTTGGAGGCAGCCTGATGGGCTAAGTGCATGTTGAAGTCAGGGCAGCTGCTCTCCCAGAAGGCTTTTAGCTAGGGGAGCTAGGGCATAGTGGTGCTAGCTTGGAGGTAGGTGACCTCGTGCTCCTGTTCCACTACGCTGACAGGGGCAAGGAGATGGCTTTAGCTGCCTCCTCAGCTGTAACCTTCTACATGGGGCTCAGGGAGGCTGAGAGGGAGGCTAGCAAGCCTCTACTCAAGCACATGGTGGAGACGCTGGCGAGGAGCCTCAGCATGGCTAGAGAGATATCGAAGAGGAAAGCTACCTGGGTTGACAGGGACTATGCTGCAGCCCTGATGCACGTGGAGCAGGCTATAGCCTACATAGAGAGGGGGGAGCCTGACAAGGCTAGGGGGAGCCTAGCTCAAGCTGTGTCAAGCTTAACGAGCATAGCGAGCAGAGCCCTCCAGGAGCTCAGCGAGATAGGGGTCACACTCTGAGTCTGAGCTCTTAACCAGGCTGAGCTGAGGCAGCCTCTGCACACCCCAGCAGGCTGCGCCCAAGCTTATAACCAGGCTGAGCTGAGGCTAGACATGCAGGCTGGAAAGTGCCCTAGGTGTTCTAGCACTAAGCTGGCTAAGCTAGCTGAGACAACCCTGCAGCTCACGAAGTCCAGGGCGGTGAAGGTGGTCGTGTACGAGTGCGCCGACTGCAAGCTGATATTCTACGAGGGCCTCTAGGTGAGCTTCTTGCTGAGCAAGGAGGCTAGGGAGGTAGCTAAAATCCTGGTAGAGTACTCCACCAAGGTCAAGGCTGGAGACAGAGTGCAGATTGCAGCTGACATGCCAGCATACGAGATGGCCCTGGAGGTCTACAGGCTAGCGCTCATGAAGGGAGCCTATCCCTGGATAAAGCTGGACCCACCAGGGAGGAGGTACGTCTTCTTCAAGCACGCCAGCGAGGATCAGCTTAAGCACCTCCCTGAGCACGAGCTATACGAGATCAAGCACACAGACGTCTACATAGCGATAAGGGCTCCAGCAAACGTGAGAGAGCTCTCAGGAATAGACCCAGCTAGGATAAGCACATGGCTGAAGACCGTGGAGCCAATATCAGAGTGGAGGGTCTCGAAGACGAGGTGGGTTGTCTTCTACTACCCAACCCAGGCCCTAGCCCAGGAGGCTGACATGAGCTTAAGCGAGTTCGAGGAGTTTGTCTTCTCAAGCTGCCTGCTAGACTGGCCTAAGCTGGCTGAGGAGATGAAGAAGGTCAAGCAGCTCCTCGAGAAGACAGATGAAGTGAGGATACTGGGAGAGGAGACCGACATAAGGTTCAGCGTCAAGGGGAGGAAGGCTGTTGTGGCAGCAGGAGAGAAGAACATGCCTGATGGAGAGGTATTCACGAGCGTAGTGGAGGACAGCGTCGAGGGCGAGGTCTACTTCGACATCCCAGCAATATACGCTGGAAACGCCATAGAGGGCGTCAAGCTCAGGTTCGAGAGCGGAGCTGTGACAGAAGCCAAAGCTGAGAGGAACCAGAGGCTCCTAGAGAAGCTCCTAGCGACAGACAGCGGGGCAAGGAGGCTAGGAGAGTTCGGGATAGGCCTCAACTACAGGATAACCAGGCCGGTGAAGAGCATACTCTTCGACGAGAAGATAGGAGGCACCATACACCTAGCCATAGGCAGAGGATACGAGGAGACGCTCAGCAAGAACAAGTCAGCTATACACTTCGACCTCATAAAGGACCTCAGGAAGGAAGGCGAGGTGTACTTCGACGGAGAGCTTGTGATGAAGCAGGGAAGGTGGCTGATGCTGGCTGCTGGGCCAGAGCCCTAGCTCCAGCCCAGCAGCTGCTGGAGCAGCCCCGCCTCACCTCCAGCCGTAAACCTATTTATTGCCCTCACTTCTCGTAGAGCGCGACCTCAAGAACCTTGCTCCTATCCAGGTTCTCGACCTTCAGGTAGTACCTCACGACATCTATGAGCACCTGGACAGGCCAAACCCCAACTACCTCGCTGCTGAGCACTGGCAC
>QMWA01000172.1 GCA_003661385.1 Thermoproteota archaeon
ATAGTGCACTATGAGGTGGTGAGGGTGCAGGCTAAGGTCAGCTGGCTAGACCCCAAGACAGGCAGGAGAGAATCCTGGAGCGGCTACGACGAGGGCCAGATGTTCGGCAAGAACTGGGTTCTATTCAGGCTAGGCCTAGAGTACCCATGCCTATATGGCCCAAGCTGGATAACTCCAGCAGACGACACAGTACAGCACTTCGTCAAGTCACTAGGGGAGATGGTGACCTCAAGCGACGAGGGAGCCCTAGAGGCAGCAGCCATGATATAGGATGCCCTCTGCAGGCTTGGAGTAAAGTACGTCACAGACCCAAGCGACCCCCTCTTTGACGAGGAAGACTACATACAGTTTGCAAGCCAAACCCTATCGAGGAGAGGAGGAGACTGCGACGACCTCTCAATACTCTTCGCAACATGCCTAGAGGCAGTAGGCATACATACAGGGCTAGTAGCAGTCCCAGGCCACATGTTCCCATTCTTCATACTACCAGAGTCAGGCAGGATAGTCTTCGTTGAGGCAACATTCCTACCAGATCACACGTTCAGCGAGGCAGTAGAGTACGCGCTCAACAGCTACAGGTACCACAAGGCCAGAAACGAGATAATCTTCATCATATACACACATGACTGCTGGGACATGGGATTCTCACCATGGGGCTAGCAGAGGCAAAGGCGAGCATACAGCTTTAGCTCAAAGTAGGAGATGTAGTAGACTCTGCTTGAAGCCTCTAGAGGGGGAGACGGGTAGAGAGCTTAGCAAGCTCCTCTCCACTTCTTTACCCCTATGTGCTCTTGTTGTAACCACGCTACTGGCATACACGCCAGCAGACCACGCTCACAGTTCGTGAGAAAGCTCCTTAACCTTGGACAGAGGACATGGAAGCTATGTAGGAGCTACCAGGGCTGTAATCAAGTGGGAGGCCCATACGCCGAACACGGTGACGCCAAGCGACACATGTGGACTGTGCTGGCAGCAGGCTGATCTCCATCCCCGCATGCTGCCAGAAGCAGGTCAGCTAGTGGCTCACAGCTTGAAGCTACAATCCCAGCTGCCAAGCGTTATTTAATCCTTGATGCTAGCTTAGGTTAAAATTTTGTTTTGGTTAGGTTCTAGAGGTTTTTGGCTTTTATTTGCTTGTTGCATTCCACTATTTTTTCAGCTAGCCTTATTATTGCCATTGAGAACCTTGATCCCCTTGCTAATAAGATGTATGCTTCTCCTCTTCTCATGTGCTCTGCTGCCATGGCGTCAAATGGGACTTCCACTGTGAAAGCTACGTCCTCTGGGAGCTTCCCTCCCTTCTCCTCGTTGAGGCGTGTGTGGTTTACTACGAGCCCAGCTTTCCTTCCTATGTAGCTTAGGTGCGTGGCTATCCTGCTTGCTGAGCTTGCTGCTGCCTCTCCTGGTGTCGTGACTATTGCTGTGAGGTCTGAGGCAGCTAGGACTGCTGGTGTTATGAAGTTTGGGCCAGGTGGGCTGTCTACTATGATGTAGTTGTAGTCTCCCATGTCAGCTAGCTCGAGGAGCACATCGATCAGCAGAGTTGGGTCTGCCTGGGCTAAGCCTGGCTTGGAGGCTAGCATGTCCAGGGAGCCTGCTGTCCTCTTGCTGAACCTGACTCTGCAGGTGCACTTGGAGAGCCACCTCGATGGTATACCGTCGTACCTGGCCTTGCCGCTGAACCTGGTGTAGCCTTCTGCGCTCAGGATATCGTTCAGGTATGTGGTGGCTTCAGGGTGTAGAGATCGGGTTGCAGATGAGCTTCCGAGGTCAGCGTCTACCAGGGCTACTCTGCTCCCTAGCATGGTGAGGAGAGCTGCTGTGTTTGCTGAGATCAGGGTCTTCCCTACTCCCCCCTTGAGGGAGGCGAAGGACACTATGTACCCGATCTTCAGCTTTAGGCACCTGTTGGAGAGCGCAGCTGCATCATGCAGCTGTCACCCTGTCAGGAAGTACATCCCGAAGCCGAACGAGAACGCGCCCATGAACACAAGCAGGAGGAAAAAGGGGCTTAGGGGGGATGTGACTAGCGCTAGCTGGATGAAGACCAGCCCAAATGAGAGCAGCACCACTGCTGTCAGCCTCTGCCTCCTCCTCTTCCTCCTTATCCTCTCTGCTTCCCTGGTCAGCTCCTCTGCAGTCCTCATATCAGGGCACCTGCTCTAGCTCTAGCTGCTATGATCTCTCTAGCTCTATCAGCCCACTCTATTGGCGCGCTCCAGGGCGTGCCCCTGTCTGCGATTGCTCTGAGCACCCTGTACTCCTCTGCTGAGATCAGCCCAGCCTTGTTAGCTATGTAGAGGAGCTCAGATGGAGTTGAAAGCTTGAACCCACCGCTCTTATCAACTAGGTTCATGGCTATCGTCTTAGCTAGGGGGTCTCCGAGGACTGTCAGCGTGCTATGCTTCAGCCCAAGTATCACAGTCCTAGTCTCATGCTCGAGGAGCCCGTGATCCATGAGCACACCCTTTATGACCTCTGCCCTCCCATCCTGGATGGGCTCAACCTCAAGCACACCATGCTCCATCATGATCTTGAATGGCCTGCTGTCCACTTTGCTCACGAACTCTGTGAAAGCCTCCTTCTCCACGACCAGCTTCCCGAGCAGCCTGTGGAGGCGGTCAAGCCCTAAGCCCAGCATGCTCCCAGCTGCAGCAGGGTCCACGACACTAAACCCCCTCTGGGGGACGGGGAGCAAAGCTCCTCTGCTAAGGACCCCACATATGCTGTGGAGCAGGAAGCCTAGAGGCCCTACACTTGTGTAAGACATCAAATCACCGGAATCCGGTACCGTATACCAATACTAGCTTAAAAACAATCTAGTATAAACTACGAACGCTTGCCAAGCTGAGGTACCTGGCGGCTGATACCATGTTAGCGCTGCAGCCCACGGGCGCTCCAGTACCTGCTGCTCAGCAGCATGGGGAGCTTAACGTTTGCTCTCTTGCTCACGAGCAGCTCTCCTCTCTTCCTCTTCAGGACGCCGTAGCTTAGCAGGTAGGACACATGCCTGTGCACCGTGGACTTGCTCATCTTGAGCTCTAAGGCTATGGAGGAGATGGAGCGCATGCCCTTGAGCACCAGCTTAACTATCTTTCTCCTGACGTGGTACGCCATCAGGTAGCAGAGTATGGCCTCAAACTCCATTTCAGGGAGGTAGTATATTCTCTTGCCTGCTATGACCCTGGACTTCAGCTTCCCTCTGGCTTCAAGGAGCCCTAGGTGCCAGAGGACAGCTGACTTAGAGAGGCTAAGCTCCTCCTCGAGCTCGGATACCGTGGTATACACCCTCTCCTTAGCTAGCTTGACCATAATGCTCCTGGTGCTGCTCTTAAGCACCTCTTCCTCATGCATTCTGTGATAAGACATGGGAGCCGACCACAGCTACCGCGCTCTCCACCAGCTTGTATTTAATGCCTCCTAACACCCTGCGCTCAGATAACCCCAGCTTGAACTGGATCTTGATGAAGTCAGGGATACAGGAGGGCACTGGGCTGAGAGGCTATGATGAAGCTGAGCTAGCTGCTCTAAGAGGTAGCAGCATGCCTGCTTCAGCCAGCTGAGGCGGGATACGGTTATCCGCCCTGCCCTAGCGAATACCCAGAGAGAATAACACCACACACGAGGCTAGAGGTGTTAAGGTGTGTAGCTGTGTGCAATCTGGCTGTTATCCTGATATTCGCTTATCTACCGCTAAGCTGAGGAGCATAAGCCTGCTTCACGCCTAGCTGAGCCAGGTGACTGCTGCCCTTGTGCCTGTGGCATAAGGGGCCACGTGTACCAGGTTGTCTCCGCAAGCTGCTTTGAGGCTAGTGGATGTAGCTGTCTACAAACTCTGCTACCATGCTTGCTACTTTAAGCCCTTCAGCTACGTAGAAGGGGTCGTCTCTCACGCTAGCCACCCTGCACCTAGCTATCATGGAAGCCAGCCTCCTGACATCGCTGCATGGGACTATGCTGTCGAACTCACCGCACACAAGGAGAACTGGGTGTCTC
>QMWA01000173.1 GCA_003661385.1 Thermoproteota archaeon
AGAGGAGTGGAGCAGAGGAGAGCTCGATAAGGCAGCTGAGCTGGCCTTGAAGGGCATCCCCCTAGTCTACGGGTTCCTCTACATGAGGAGTGCTGCAGCCAGGATCAAAAGCCAGATCAATGAAAACGCTAAGATGCCCTGCTTCTACAACGAGCTCCCTGAGCTGAGCCACAACGAGATAGAAGGCTTCAGCAGAGCGGAGCTGTTCAGGGTCTTCGCCATAGACGACAGGCTTGCGCCAAGAGAGTACAGGAGCGCTCTCAGAAGCCTGCTCGAAACCCTAGGTGAGCTCGGAGTCGAGTCGTATAGGATTGAAGCCAGAGGGCAGGGTGTGCTCACAAGGATACTCTCAGCAGCCTACTTCGGAGACCTGCTTTCGCTCAAGCTAGCTGAAGCCAGAGGCATCGACCCAGAAGCCTTGCGCAACATACCTGTGTACAAGAGGAGGCTCAAGCAGCTCTTAGAGCTCCCCTAGAAGCTCTCTGCAGGCTTCTCTGACAGCCTCTCTGCTGCTGAGCCTAGGCTTCCAGCCCAGAGACTCGAGCTTCTCTGTGGAGAGGAGCATGAGCTTCACGTCACCAGGCCACCCTCTGCCACCCATGACCCCACCTGTAAGCTCTATCCTGACATCACTCAGCTCCATCTCCTCTATAACAATCCTAGCTATCTCAAGCACGCTGACCCAGTCTCTTGACCCGACGTTGTAGACCTCAACCCCCTCGCTGCAGTGCTCTGCTGCAGCTAGCACTGCAGACACGCAGTCTGACACATGCAGGTAGGACTTCCTTTGGGTCCCGTCTCCAAGGACCTCTAGCCTCCTCGGGTCTCTCCTGAGCTTCATGATGAAGTCGTATATGACGCCATGCCTGCTTCTGCCGCCTATTATGTTAGCTAGCCTGAGTATGACAGCCTTGAACCCGTAGTAGTGGCTGTAAGCTGATATCATGGCTTCGCAAGCGAGCTTGGACGCCCCATATGAGGATATCGGCTTCAGTGGGCCATAGGACTCTGGTGTAGGTATCTGAGTTGGCTCACCATAGACTGTTGAGCTGCTAGCAAACACCAGAAGCTCGATGCCCTGCCTCCTAGCCTCCTCGAGAAGCACCTTGGTCGCAAGTATGTTCTCCTCGAAGTCAAGCTGAGGCCTCTGGTACCCGACCCTGACCTCAGGGTTTGCAGCGAAGTGGTAGACAGTGCTACAGCCCTCTAAGGCCTCTCTGACATCATAGGGGTCAAGCAGGTCCCCTACATAGAGCTCATAGGAGCCCTCAGGCACCTCCCTCAGGTTCTCAACCCTCCCAGTTGAGAGGTTATCCAGGATCCTAACAGCATAGCCTCTCCTCACAAGCTCCTCAACCAGGTAGCTCCCTATGAAGCCTGCTCCACCAGTCACGAGGATGCTCATGCTCTAGCCTCTAGGAGCAGCTTCACCACCTTGTGTGGGGCGTACCCTAGCTCCTTAACCTTGTCCAGCAGCTGGACAAGCTTCTCCAAGCATTCAATCGACACCCCATATGCCAGCAGCTTCCCCGTCAATCTGCTGAACCTGCTAGAGAGCTCAAGAACCTCCTCTCTGAGCTTCTTAGCCTTCCTCTCAAGCTCAGCTACCTCCTTAGCCTTCCTCTCAAAGACCCTTCCAACCTCACTGACATCTATGCCAGACTCATAGGAGATCCTATAGACCTTAGCTGCAGTCCTCAAGAGCTCCTCTGCACTCATGCCTGAGACCAGGACCCTGCTGAGCTCATCAAGCAGGCTGATGAGGGAGCTGGCAGGTATCCCAAGCTCCCTGAGCCTTCGAGCTATCATAGCGCCACTGATAGCGTCATCTAAGCTCACCTCAGCCTCCCTGATTGCGTCTGCTAGCCTCTTCATCTCAGAGAGCCCTCCTGGAAGGCTTCTCCTGACGCTCTCAAGGATCTCCTCAACAACGTCCTCTCCTATACCAAGCCTCCTAGCGATCTCAGATGTTGGCTCACCTTGCAGGTAGAGCTCAGTGATGTAGCTTTTGACCCACTCTGGGACATCCATCTCAGGCCCTCAAAACCCCTTAGCTCAAGCTATTTAGTGTTATCCCCAGCTAGAGACCTGTAAGCTACCCACAGTAGGCTGAAGACGGTAGCCACATAGGCTATGATAGCTGCGATGTAGGCTTGAAGCAGCTCAGGCCTGTATACTGCAGCAGCCTCCACTTGAGAGATGAGAGCTGACAGTAGAGCTGCGTCTGCGAGAGCTATGTAAAACAGTATACGCCTCAGGCAGCTAAGCTTGCTGCTGTCTACCAGCATGTGGACGCTGTAAACCCTGAACTTCACGGCAGTAAGCACTGTGAAGTGCAGCAGATGCCCTAAGACAGCTGGGAAGAAAAGCCACCACAGTGGGGCATAGCTCACTGCAACAGGGTCCAGGGAGCGCCCTCTTAGCCCCCATACCAGCAGGTTGATGGGAAAGATCACAGCTATAGCAGACCATATAGCGAAAGCAGGCCCCCACCTACGCAGCTTAAGAGAGCTTCCCGCCCCTCCACCAGCCCCCAGGTAGTGTATCTTCTGGGACTCGATGAACCAGGCGAAGTCCCTGCTCCTCCTATACTCGTCCACGACCTTAAGTGGGAACTCCTCTGGTGAAAGCCTCCTAACTGCGTCAGAGGCCTCAGACAGGAAGTAGACTGCCAGCGCAAGAGAGGCCTCAGACAGGAAGCTACGTGGGCTGAGGGAGCCAGCAACCATGCTGAAGGCGTAGTGTGGGCTCGATGCCGCGAGAACCATGAGCCATGAGGCTATAGCCCTCTTCAAGCCCCTAATAGGCCTCAGAACCGCGCCCACAGCGCAGCTCGACAGGGAGCCTACATCCTCCCCTCTCAAGAACCTCACAGCCACAGCGTCGACAGGATGCCTCCTCTCACAGAAGCTCTCTGGGTACACGAGTGCATGAAAGTACCTACCACACTCCCTGCAGGGGATCAGAACGTCCAGAGTCCCACTAGGCCTCCTACTGCACCACAGTGCATAGCAGGGCTCAGCAGAGTACTCTCTCACAGCAACTTCCAGCTTCCTCAAGGGCTTAAAAGGGAGGGGGTCATGGTGGTGGTCATATGGGAGCTTTACCAGAACACCTCTCAGCTTAGGCAGCTTTACCTCAGCTCCACAGTATATGCACCTTGTAATCATTCCTGGCTCTCGCCCTCCTTCCCCTGAGCCTCTTTCTCCCCCTCTTTCTCCTCCTCTTTCTTCTCCTCTTCCTCTATCTTCTTCAGCTCCTCCTCGAGCTCCTTCTCTATCTCCTCGATGGGCTTCGGTGGGGGTGTTGTAGCTAAGGTGTAGCCTATCCATGCAAGTATGCCAAGCACCCCGGCCACAGCTACAAACCCTGTGAGCTTTAGCATCAGCATATACCACCTTGAAGCGAAGACAAGCCACCCATACAGTAGAATCCCTCCTATACCCCCTACCAGCAAGGCTGCTCCTATCAGCTGATCCCTATTCACGGTATCCCCCCCTCCTCACCAACATGCTCTTATTAATCTTCACCTCAACCTCCAGGTGGTGCTCTCTAGCAGCTGGCTCAGGCTAAGTGGGTACAAGCTTCACGGCTTTGTCTCACTCTGACTGCGTGGAGGATGAATGTAGATAGCAGGACAATAGCTACTATGGCCAGCGCTGCTGCTCCGCCTGATGAAACAGCCTCTACCTGCTCCAGGTAGTTCGGTATCTCAATAGCTTTGCTCGCTACTTTAGCTACGGGAGCTGGAGTTGGGATCAAGCTCAGCTGGCTAACCACGACTGCAAGCTCAAGCTCGTATACCCTGCTGCTTAGAGGCCACAGCGCTGCTACACCACCAGTAAACGCATCCAGGACTATGTGGGATGCTGTATAGAGGGCTGCTACCCCCAGCCACCTCCTACCCATAGCCGCGTAGACCAAGGCTAGCACTGCAGCTATGAAGGCTATGTTGTGGAAGTAGAC
>QMWA01000174.1 GCA_003661385.1 Thermoproteota archaeon
AGGTTTAGGTCTTTTACTATCCCGTTTTCATCCGTGAAGTAGTGGTGTATGAGCACGCCTCTAGGTGCCTCCACTACACCTATTCCCTCACTTGGGACCTCAGATGGAGGCTCATGCACATCTTTGCTCAGTATCTCAGGGTCATCTAGTAGGTCCATTATTATCTCAGCACAGTTCATTATCTCTATCACCCTAGCCCAGTGGTATGCTAGAGTGTGGTGGCAGGGCTTCCCCAATGTCTCAAACATCTTCTCATATGCCTCTTGAGCTATCGGAGTCGACATCTTAGAGGCTACATTGAGCCTAGCTAGTGGACCGACTCTGTATACTCCGCTGTCTTCTCCTGCCTCTATCCCCTTCCACCCAACTCCCTTGAGATACGGGAACTTCAGGTAGCTCCATGGCTCAACGTGCTCAGCTATGTAATCCAGGTACCTCTCAGGCTCAAAGGCAGCATACTCTGCTCCACTCGGTGAGATCACCCTCAAGTTCCCATCATAGTACTCTACAGCACCGTCTTTGACCAGCCCCATGTAGTATGTCTCAGTGTAGTAGATGTCTCCAGTTACAAGCTTCAGGTTCTCCTCGTTCTCCAGGACAGCCTTCTGGAAGAGGTCGAGAGTCATCTTAGCGAAGTCGTATACCTCCTTTCCTATCTCCTTCAGCCTGCTATGCTCCTCCTCAGTCAGGGGCTTGCTTACTCCACCTGGTATCGCGAACACAGGTGAGATGGACTTTCCACCTATTATCTCCCTAGCTTCATGTAGCAGCCTGAGGGCTCGAAGAACCTTTCCTCCTATCTCGATGCCAACCTTCTTTACCAGGCCAGCTACATTCCTCTCGCTCTTGGGCGCTCCAGGGCCTACTACGAAGTCTGGTGCAGCTAGAGCATAGAAGTGGAGTGAGTGGTCATGCATGTAGAATGCAGCATACCCTAGTCTCCTGAGCTTCTCAGCTGCAGGAGGTATCTTAGCCTTGTAGACTGCATCAGCAGCCTTAGCGGAGGCCATGTGGTGTGCCCAGGGGCATACACCACATATCCTGGGGGTCATCCTCGGGAGCTCCTCTACAGGCCTCCCCTTGCAGAACCTCTCAAAGCCCCTTATTTCAACTACCTGGAAGAAGGCGTCCTTGACATTCCCGCTCTCATCCAGGAATATATCTATCTTCCCGTGGCCTTCAAGCCTCGTTATAGGCTTTATAACAACCTCTCTAATGGGCATTAAGCTCCCTCCCTAACTACTTTCCTCTTTAGTATCGAGGATGGAAGCGTGAACCTGTAGAATGACCCAACGGGGTCGACAATCTGATCGACTATCTTCGCGAGCTCCTCCTCTGATGCAGTGTCCTCGCCTAGTATGGATGCTATTGCTGACAGGAACTTCGCACCCTGGTCTCTCACGTTAGCTGTGGGGCCCATGCAGCCTCTGCATGGCATGTTAGCCTTAATGCACTTTGCGCCACAGCCAGCTCTCGTAGCTGGCCCCATGCAGAGGATCCCCTGGTCTAGGAAGCACTTCTCAGGGTCTACCTTGGTGAGGTGTCTTCTCTTAACCTCGAGAATCTTCCTGGTCTCAGACTTCGCTCTAGGGCAGTCCTCGCATAGGGTGTGCTCTTCAGCGAACGTGTACCCCTTAGGAGGCATTTCTCCTGTCAAGATTCCGGTAAAAAGCTTCTCTACAAGCTCAGACTCAGGTGGGCAGCCGGGCACAAAGTAGTCTACTTCAACGACATCGCTGAGAGGCAGTAGGGTGTCAAGCTTTTCAGGTAGAGTCAGAGTTAACCCATTCACATCAGACTTAGGCTGTGGGATGACCTTATTGGGGTTGTCTGTACTAATAGTCCTGACGTACACAGTTTCCAGGAGCTCTCTTGCTACAGTGAGGTTAGCTAGCCCTATAAGGCCTCCAAAGCACGCACATGCCCCAAATGCAACGAGGTTCTTTGACTTCTCCCTGAGCAGCTCAGCTATCTCCCTATCCTCGCTTGTCCCTATTGCACCATCGAACAGAGCGTAGTCTATGGACCCATCTTCCAAAGCCTTAAGATCCTCTAGCTTGTAGTCGAATGCAGTAGGCCAGTAGACTATGTCAACCCTGTCAAAGACTTCAAGAAGCTTCTCACCGAGGTCCACTATAGCCACATCACAGCCTGCACACGATGACCCTAGTGCAATAGCAACCTTTAGCTTCTTAGCACTCATCTTACGACCCTCGCACAGCGCCCCTCCACAGCCCCATGTAAAAAGCTTAAAGTGCGACTAGACAACCAAACTTGACATAGTTCATTGGAGAACAACATTTCCTACACACGCTGATATGGCGTCTTAGCTCCTCTAAGAGCTCGAAAACCATTGAGCAAGCTGCTGTGGTGCAAGCCTGCTCTGAGAGCAGCTCAGCTAAGCCGTGGAAGCTGCTCTGAGAGCTTTTATACCAGAAATGCAGCACTAGGCCATGCCTATCAGGAGGCTGAGCTTGTGGAAGCCACCATGAAATGAGGTTGGAGTACGGTAAGCAGACTAGAGAGGACATCCATAGAACCATGGAACTCGTCATGGGCCTTGAAGCATTCCAACTACTTAAGCCGCCTTTAATCCCAGCTGGCCTCTTCCTGAAGCTGGCTGCGTGGAAGGCTAGCAGAATGGTGAAGGAAGACTTCTTCAAATGCTATCCTGAAGTTGGGGAGATAGCTAAGGAGATAGCTGAGGGAGCGGAGGTAAGCTTAGACTACCTGCTCTTCCTCTACTCGTTTGAGCTGCTGCTAGCTCAGGTAGACTACTACATAGCTGGGTGCTCAGCCTTCTCAGCCATCACAGCAGATAAGGGGCTTGTGGTCGTGAAGAACTTCGACTACCCGCCAGCCACTCTACGCCCTAAGGGAGTACAGACCTTCAGATGGGCTGATAAATGCATCGATGACCGTGATACCGTTAGCTGGAGCAGTAGATGGAATGAACGAGGATGGGCTTGTAGTGACGTACAACTACGGCTACGGACAGGACAAGCCGAGGTACATGGCTCCAGTCACTTCGCTGGTGCAAACCGTGCTGTTCAAAGCATCCACTGTAGATGAGGCGCTCAAGATAATAAGAGACTCAAAGAGAGGAGGAAGCGCCATACTGATGGTAGCTGACAGAGATAGGGCAGTGTCCATAAGAGCTATTACCAAACCACATTGGGGTGAGAGAAGCCGAGAACGGGAGAATAGCCCACACAAACCACTATCACACAGAGCACATGAGGAAAATCGACATATCACACAACGCGTACTACAAGCACAGCAGGAAGGTCGTGAGGGCATTAAGAGGTAGGAGAGTACGTGAGTCAAGCGAGGCAAGATACAGCAGGATAATGCAGCTACTCGCTCAAGGAGGTGAACTGGAGCTCAGTGACTTAATCAGCATAGCAAGAGACCACGCTGGAGGTGAGGGGGCGGATAACACAGTCTGCAGGCACAGCGAGTACTTCAACACAACATGGTCAATAATATTCATACCATCTGAGAAGGTGATAAAGGCTCTAGTAGGCTACCCATGCCAACAGGAGTATGAGGAGTATAGGGTAGGCTGAAGCCCGTAGGTAACCCACTAGCAGCAGCTTAAAGCCCTGAGCTGAGCACTCAGCGACTGCGGTAGCACCGCACTCAAGGTAGTGTTACGAGCGTAGTTGGGAGTAGTTGCTGCATGGCTCCTGGAGCTAGGGCTTTAGCTGCAGTTGAGCCCCTAGACGTGCTTGAGCTCAGCCTGATCTGGGCTATATTTAAATCGAGCTAAGCCTGGGGGCTCAGGAGCCTAGGAGTGGTAGGCATGAGCTCAGCGGAGGGAGGAAGCGAGGAGCTTGTGTGCTCGATCTGTGGTAAGAAGCTCAGCAGGGAGGAAGCCTTTAAGTGCCCGTTCTGCGGGAAGGTGTTCTGTGAGAGGCACTAC
>QMWA01000175.1 GCA_003661385.1 Thermoproteota archaeon
CTCCAGCTCCAGCAGAGCCCACTCCAGTGGAGGCTAGGGTAGTCAGGGCAGCAGTGCAGGGTGAAGCTAGAGCTGGAGAGTGGTGTGTACTGGAGGTTCTAGTAGAGAACACGGGAGAGACAGCAGCTGACCTCATAGTCTACTGCGCAGCTACAGGCCTAGAGTTCTGGCCATATCAGGCTTCAGCTAGGGTTGAGGCAGGTGGGGCAGAGCTTGTGAGGATGCAGTTCAGAGCAATGACCCCGGGGAGGAGAGGCATTACAGTCTACCTGCTCCACGAGGCCGAGATCCTAGATGAGAGGCTAGTTGAGGTCATGGTGCTCCCCTCTGAGCCTCCTAGGCCAGCTGCCACACCAAGCCCAACCCACCCCTCTCCTACACCTCAGCAGCCAGCAGAGCCAGCTCAGCCCACTCCAGCTGCAGCTGAAAGCGCTCTAGGCGTGTCCCTGTTCTCCTACACGGTGTCTCCAGCTGAAGCTCTGCTCGGAGAGGAGATAATAGCGGTCTTCACAGTGAACAACACTGGTGGGGAGCCCCACAGCTATGTAGTCGAGTGCGGCGGGCTCAGAGAGGAGTTCGTGCTCCCGCCTGGAGCTGGAGTGCCGGTGGCGTTCAGGCTCAAGGCCCGCAGAGAACCCTACAGGTGGGAGATCTGGGCTGACGGAGAGCTTCTTGCAAGCGGAGAGCTCCTCGGATACAGGGTGGTAGAGGCCGCTGAAGCCCCAGCTTTAAGAGCGCCTCTGCTGCTTTCAGCAGCTATAGCAGCTGTAGCTGCCTTCATAGCAGCTGTAATCCTGCTCTGGAGAGCGAAGCCGCCTGCTAAATCGGCAGGTCGTACTCTGGTGTAGTAGCTACCAGCCTCCTCCTGGGCCTCCTGTGGCGGACGAAGACGACACCAGGCTTCACCCTCCAAACCAGCACGCTCTCAGAAACCTCTATGCTACTTGGCTTCCTCTCCACATTCCCCTCAGTGAAGTCCACCTCATAGAGCAGCTTCCCCTCCCATATGATGTACATCTTGCTCTCGCACTCGACTACCAGGCTGCTCCTGCTCTCAGCTGCCTGAGCTAGCAGCTTCCTGCGTCAAACCACCTTCCAGGGATCCTGGCAGCAAGCTCCCCCAGAGCTGCAGCCAGCACGTCTCTTGCACTCGCCTCCTCCAGCTCCACATCCAGCTCATGCATCTCAAGTACAGCAGGGCTCCCAGAAACCCAGATTGGAGCCCCGTAGACGACTCCAATAGTCTCCTCTTCCCCACCATGCTTGACCTTAGCGAAGCCGCTTGCTCTACGATTAGCTATACTCTCCAGTGCCATACACGTAGGCTATACTCACCCTGTAGTTAACCTTTGCCCTAGTGCTGAGGCGGCTCTGGCAGCATGCGTTGCTAGCTGAACCGACAAGTTAAAGTGCATGGTGGCTTCATGAGCTTGAGGTGGTATCTGTGAGGAAGATTGCTCTAGTTGCAGTCGCTCTTGTCGCTGTAGCCCTAGCTGCATACGCCCTGTACACCTACACTGGAGCACCTAAAGCTCCTCGAGAGGCTGAGAAGCCCCTAAAGGGGATGAAGGTCCTCTTCATAGTGTCCTTCAGGAACTTCAGGGATGAAGAGCTCAAGGCTCCACTAGAGCTCTTGAAGGAGCTTGGCGCAGAGGCGTACATCGCCAGCACGCAGAAGGGTGTAGCGAGAGGCATGCTAGGCATGCTCGTCGACGTGAACCTCACCTTAAGCGAGGTTGATGTAAGCAAGTTTGACGCAATCGTCTTCATAGGCGGGAGAGGAACACCAAAGTACCTGTGGCGTAACCCTGAAGCAGTCAGGATAGCTAAGGAAGCCTACGAGGAAGGCAAGGTGGTTGCTGCAATATGCCTCGCTCCAGGCGTGCTGGCTGAGGCAGGGATTCTCAAGGGGAAGCGTGCTACAGCCTACCACACAGCAAAGCAGATGCTCATAGAGCATGGGGCAGAGTACGTCAGCGAGAAGGTTGTCGTGGAAGGGAAGATAGTGACGGCCATGGGGCCTGAGGCAGCTGAGGAGTTTGCTGAAGCTATAGCCAAGCTCCTCTCTGGAGGATGATGCCATAGCATGCTTGACTCTGTGGTAGTCAGGTTCGGCCCAGAGATAGGGGTGAAGAGCAGTAGAGTAAGGCTGAGGATGGAGAAGAGGGTCTGCGAGCACATACTCAAGGCACTAGAGCACTATGGGCTGGAAGTCGACGAGCTAGAGTACACATTCGGGAGGCTGTACCTGTACTCGAGTAGAGCTGAGGAGGCAGCTGAGAAGGCAGCTAGGGTATTCGGGGTCTCCTCAACCTCACCTGCCAAGAGGACATCATCCAACCTAAGCGAGATAGCTGAGGCAGCTGTCAAGCTGGCCTCCTCAGCGCTACATGAGGAAGCTAAGTTCGCTGTCTCATGTAGGAGAGTAGGCGAGCACCCATACACGAGCGGAGACGTGTGCAGCAGGGTTGGAGAGGCCATACTAGAGGCGCTGGGATGCCGCGGGGTGAGAGTAGACTTGGACAACCCAGATGTCACAGTAGGCATTGAGGTGAGAGAGGACAAGGCCTTCGTCTACACCCAGGTGCTGAAGGGCCCAGGAGGCTTCCCAGCTGGCACACAAGGCAAGTCGGTGTGCCTGATTAGCGGGGGGATGGACTCGCCTGTAGCATGCTGGCTCATCATGAGGAGAGGAAGCCTGCCAGTCTTCCTCACATTCAACACCCACCCATATGGTGGAGAAGAGCTTGTTGAGAGAGCACTGGAGTGCGCTAGGATACTCATGACGTGGGCCATAGGGTTCAAAGCGAGGGCGTACATAGTTCCACACGGGCAGCTCCTCGACACCGTGGTGAAGAAGGCCCCAAGAGCCTTGACGTGCGTCCTCTGTAAGAGAGCTATGCTCAGGGTAGCTGAGAGGGTAGCTGTAAGGGAGCGTGCTCAAGCAGTGGTCACAGGCGAGAGCCTAGGAGAGCAGGCAAGCCAGACGATATGGAACCTGAGGGTGATATCGCAGGCTGCATCCAGCTTCCCAGTGCTGAGGCCCCTGATAGGCTTCGACAAGCCTGAAACAGATGAGCTGGCCAGGAGGAGAGGGACATGCGACGTAACTGCGAGGAGGGCGTCCGGCTGCAAGGCTGCACCAGACACGCCAGCTATAAAAGCGAGGGTGAGTGAGGTAGCTGCCGTCGAGCAGAAGCTCAGCCTTCCAGCTCTAGCCCCTGAGCTCATCAGCAAAGCTAAGGTTCTAGAGCTGCCGTAGGTGCAGGGCATGGAGCTGAAGCCTAGGAGCTGCTGGGTAGCTACAGGAGAGCGTGAGGCAGCTGAGGCAGCTGAGAAGGCAGGCCTAGAGCTGAAGCCTGACGCAGACTTCCTGGTGGTCTGCGGTGGAGAGGGCACATTCGCTTCAGTGGCGAGCAGAGAAGACAGGCCTCTCCTCTTCGTCAAGAAGAAGGGCAGCGTAGGAGCACTAGCTCAGACCTCCATGCCAGCTCTAGAGGAAGATCTCAGGAGGATAGCGGAGGAAGGATGCAGGGTAGCTGAGATGATGAGGATAGAGTGCAGTGGTGTAGTAGCCTTCAGCGACGTATACGTGACCCACAGGACAGGTGAGAGGAGCATAAGGTACAGGGTTGAGGTAGAGGGCCGAGAGTACACAGTCACAGGCTCTGGAGTCATATTCTCAACCCCCCAGGGCTCATCAGGCTACACCTCCTCAGCTGGGGGGCCACAGGTCAAGATCCCTAGGATAGTAGTCACACACATCTGCCCATACAAGCTCTCCAAGCTAGGTGACAAGGTGGTAAAGCTGGAGGAGAGGTGGCACATAGCCCACCCAGACTCCACAGTGAAGTTCACGCTGCTACACCCTAGTGAAGCAAGCCTACACGCTGA
>QMWA01000176.1 GCA_003661385.1 Thermoproteota archaeon
CTAAGCACCCTGCCTCACTAGAGCAGTGCACTCTAGCATCAGATGACCGGGAGGTGCTAGACCTCCTCACCAAGGGCCACATGGATCACGTAGTCAACAGAGCCATAGAACTCGGGCTAGACCGGGTTAAGGCAGTTAAGCTTGCTTCACTCAACCCAGCTAGGAGATTCAGGCTAGACCATGAGATAGGGTGCATAGCTCCAGGGAGGAGAGCAGATATACTCCTGTGCACCAGCCTCAGCCCCCTGAGGGTAGAGGAGGTGTATGCTGATGGGAAGCTGGTAGCCAAGTCAGGCGAGCTGGCAGCTAGGATACCAGAGTTCAAGCACCCGAGCTATGCGCTCAACACCATCAAGGCGAAGCTCCCAGATCCAGAGCTCATAGCAGTCAAAGCAGGCATAGACAGAGGAGCATGCAAGGCTAGGGTCATAGAGGTCAAGGAAGGTGAAGCATACACCAGAATGCTGGTCAAGGTGCTTGAGGTCAAGGCAGGGCTGGTGCAGCCGAGCATAGAGGAGGATGTGCTGCTCGCCACAGTGGTGGAGAGGCATAGGGCTTCAGGAAGCTTCTCAGTAGGCTTCGTCTCAGGCTTCAGGCTTGAGCGTGGGGCCATAGCAAGCAGCATAGGCCACGACTCCCACAACCTCACCTCAGTAGGAGCCGACTCAGCCAGCATACACACTGCCCTGAAGGCGGTGGCAGAGATGCAAGGAGGCCTAGCTGTAGCTGAGGGCAGTAGGGTTCTAGCTAGGCTGCAGCTCAAGCTAGCAGGCTTAATGTCCACAGACCCACCTAGCAAGGTAGCTGATGGCCTTAGAAGAGTGCTTGAGGCAGCTAGGCAGCTTGGGTGTGAGATGGACAACCCCTTTATGCCGCTCAGCTTCCTCCCGCTCCCAGTCATACCTGAAGCTAGGCTGACAGACAAGGGCTTAGTGGACGCGAGAGGGCTGAGAATAGTTCCAGTGGTCGTAGAGGAGCTTCCCAGCTGAAAAGAAGGAGGTGGCTAGAGCCAGCTTGGCTTGAAACCCAGCTTCTCCTGGACCTCAAACACCCTCGGAAGCCTCTCCCTAGCCTCCTTGAGCTTCCTCCTATGCTCCTCCAGGAACCTCACCAGCCTCTCTGCAATCCTCTGCTTGCACTCTCCACAGAGGACTGAGCCGCTTGTGCAGTCCTCAAAGGTCCTCTTCAAAATGTCGTCTTCGAAGTGGAAGAGCAGGAACATGTATGGCACGCAGATGTCAGGCTGCCCTCCCTCCTCTCTCTGCTCTCTAGCTGTAGCCCTCCCCCCTGTGAAGGCTTCCATGAGCTTCCTCCTAGCCTCATCAGGGCTATCGCTCAGGAATATGGCTGTCTCAGGCTTGCTGCTCGACATCTTTGTCCCAGGCCCCTGGAGCCCAGCCATCATCTTGACATATATCGATGAGGGCTTCAGCATGCTGAACTTAGGCGCTAGGTCGTGGCATAGCCTGATGTATGGGTCCTGGTCTATCCCAACTGGGACGAGCACAGGCTTAGGTCCACCCATCTCCTCGCTTTGAGGGTACATTATGTCAGCTGCGTCAATGAACGGGAAGAATATCCTCCCTATGGTGTCAGACTCCTCTCCCTCACCCTTGTACCTGAAGCCGAACATCGCGCCAAGGTGGCTTGCAGTGACTTTTGCTGAGAACTTTATCGCCAGGTTCTTCACCTCCTCATTAGCCCACTGGCTGTATATCATTACCCTCTCCCTGTTAGCTAGGTCTACACCGAGGGCCATGTAGTTCAGCATGTACTCCTCGACAGCATACCTCTCTACGTCACTCTGGCTGACCCCTCTGATCACGTAGGCCTCTATGTCTGATATGGGGATGACGACCTTGACTCCACGCCTATAGTACCAGGCCATCAAGTCAGCTATCAGCTTGTGCCCGAAGTGGAATCGCCCTGAAGGCATCATCCCAGTCAGGATCACGTACTCCTCTCCCTTCTCCTCAGCCTCCAGTATCCTCTCAAAGCCTCTGTGAGCGAAGATCAAGCCTCTCTCGAAGAGCCTGTTCTTCTCCTTCATCCTAGCAACAAGGTCTCTTGTCATCTCCTGGACTCCAAACTGCCTTATGACCTCCTTGTAGTCCCTATACTCAAGCTTAAACTCCCAAGGCGATATGGCTACAGCACCCTCTGCCAGCCCAACAGACCACCCTTCAACCGCCTTAGCCAAGGCAATATAAACGTTCCCGCCAGCAGCTACACCCAATGCTACGCATACCCCTAGACAGCTGCTTCTCACCTGCTCTCTGCCAGCTGAATGCAGCTGCTGCAGACATCAGCTTCTAGAGCTCAGTCTACAGGCTCTACCGCTGACCCAAGTTCCTCAAGCTTTAAGCTAAGCAGTATCACATCCCTCACACCACCTACATACCTGGTTGAAACCAGAGCCTTAGGCCTCCCAAGCAGCTTCCTGATGCCAGCAGCTTGAGCAGCCTCCCTGCTAAGCTGAACTATGAGCCCAGTGACCTTCCACTCCTCGACAGCAAGGTCAGCAACCCTACCAACCCTAGCTCCATCAGATGTCACAACATCCTTCTTCAAGATGCTACTTGCCCTCAAGCAGCCACCAACACACCATCCAGCTGCCATTTAAAAGCACCTTCCAGGCGCCCTCGAGCTCGAGCTGCTGCCTCTCGCCACAGCTCCGCTGCTATCCCAGCAGGAATTGGAGCTAAATGGAAGCACGCTAGAAGATTCTGGCGTGTAACAGCATGCAGATGCACAAGAGGCTCTCTCATGTGCGATATGCTGTGGCAGGCGGCTGCTTAAGCTCCAGAAAAACCCTCATTAGCCTTCAGATGCAGACAGTGCCATGCGTGCTTCTCACACTACTCCTCATGCTAGTGACATCGTCTCGCAGAACCTGGATAGCTGGCAGCAGCAATGGCCCCTAGGAGTACTAGAGGAGCTCCCTAGAGAAAAAGATCAAGGCTTGCTCTACTCTAGTCAAGGATCAAGGAGGCTGTGTAGCTGTGCAGTTAACAGACCACACAGCCTTTTGCTATCACGACAGTAGGTTCTTCTCTATTCAGCTGCTTATGCAAGCTTCCCTAGCGAGAGGCCTTAGCGGGTAGTGTATGCCTCAGGCATGTATCACTGAGAGCATATATTTGGCTATGGGGCCCATGCTAGTAGGTGTATGTTCCCTATGTGGATGTTCTTCAGGTGCTTTCTTGCAGCATTGTAGCATTCTTCGACTTGCTTCCTCGGTGTTATTGGCAGGTCTCTCATGTAGTAGTCTGGGTGGAAGACTAGCAGGCTGTAAGGTATCTCTGGGTTCAGGCTTGCTATGAACTCTGCTATGCCAGCTACCTCCTTGGCGTCGACGTAGAATGGAACTAGCAGCGTCGTCGCGGTGAGGACTGGTAGGGTCTTCCTGTCCTCGTAGTACTTCCTGTATATCATCTCGAAGTTCTCGTATGCTCTCCTGTTCGGCACTCCGCTCAGTGCAAGTGACAGAGCTGGGGTGTAGGCTTTCAAGTCGAACTTAACGTTCCCCCCGCTCACATAGGAGAGCTCAGCTGCCTTATCAACTAGGCTCGGGTTGCCGCAGCCATTCCACTCCCAGCATACTCTCATGACTCTGCTGCCACATGCCTCCAGGGCCTGTCTAGACGCCTCTAGTGCGAATGGGAGGTGCGGCTCTGGGCTGCCGCCGAAGTAGCATATGCATGTTATCCTCTTGTCTCGCTCGACTGTGGCTACGAAGTCCTCTACCGTTATCCTCTTGCCCTCACTCGTGTACTTGTGGGAGGATTTCTGGCAGAAGAGGCAGTTGAAGTTGCAGCCATAGAAGAACACCGCCAGGTTATAGTA
>QMWA01000177.1 GCA_003661385.1 Thermoproteota archaeon
GCCTCCCTCAGCAGGGGGTCAGAGACATAGTACTTGCCCTCAGCCTTCTCAAGAAAACCATACCTCACTAGGCTACTGAGGTACCTTGCAAGCTGGTTTGGAGCTATCCTCCTACCAAGCTCAGCCATAAGGTACCTGCTTATCTGCGACCATGACAGAGGCCTCACTGAAGCAGCCTTGAGTATAGCTATGTACCTGGCTCTAGCCTCCTCCCTCCTAGCCAGGAACCTCTCAAGCTCACTCCTCGATAGCATAGAGCCCCTGAGCACAGCCTCCTCAAGCCCCCTCCTCAAGTCACCACACTTCCATGCATGCCAGCCGAAGTATGTGAGCCAGCCTATGACACCATCCAGGCGGTCAACAGCCTCACGTAGGACAGCCTCCTCTATGCTCATGCCAACCTCCATGAAGCCAGCCTCCAGGAACCCAATAGCCTCCTCCCTACTCAGCCTCCTAGTCCTGACAGCAGCATAAGGCCTCCCAAAGAGAGGAGACTCAGGGTCACCCTCACCAAGGAAGTCCTCCAACACCCTAATCTCAGAGCCAGTCACAACAACCTTAACCCTCCTAAGCGTATCATAGCAGTAGGCAAGGACCTTAGGCAGCCACCTGATAGCAGACAGCTCCTGAGCCTCATCTAAAGCCAGTATAAAGAAGCCTCCACCAAGCTCCCTGTCAACACTCTCAAGCACATCCACCACAGTAGCCTTAAAGTCCCTAGCCTCAAGCTCCACCCTAACCCCACCCACACTGATACCCTTCACCCTCTCAAGAGCCTTAAGCAGAAGCCTCCTATGCCTCCTAGCTGAAAGCATCTCCTCAAGCCCCCTCTTCACCTCCCTAACAAAGTACTCCCTAGAGCCCAAAACCCGCCTAGCATCAACGTAAAGGCGTGGGTAACCAAGTTCATTCAACGCAACCCTAAGGAGAGAAGTCTTCCCTGTACGCCTAGGACCCAAGATAACAACCATCCTGACGTAAGGGTCGCTCAAGAAGCCCTCGAGAGACGAAAGCTCCCTCCTCATGTCATAGAGGTCCTCAACCCTCTCCTTTGGCGCAATATCAAACAGCAACTCACTACCCCCCTAACCAACTCACCACCCCTAATATAAGCAGCCAAACCACCTTAAACCCAACCTGAGTACAGCCCTGGAGAAGCCACCCCCAGCATATAAGAGCACACTGTAGACAGCTGAACTCAGCTAATAGCCCTACCATGCACTCAAGCTGCCACCCATAACCCCACATCCAGCATGCGAAGCTGCTTAAACATGGCCTAGGCTCAACGTTTTAAAGGATACCACAGGAAGCCAGCTGAGATGGGGCTCACCACAATCATCTTCTACCTAGTGTACCTGCTATCCTGCCTGACATCCCCCTCGAAGCACTGCTGAGAAAGGCCAGCTGGAGCTACTTCAAGGCCCTAAGAGCCTCCTACAACATGTTCTCAAGGTTCTACGACTCATTTACCCTAAAAGCACCAGGCTACCGTGAAGCCTGCATACTCACATCCAAGCTAGCTAAGCTACATGGAGAAGGTTGCGTCCTTGATGTAGCATGTGGCACTGGAGCAGTCTCCCTCCTGCTAGCTGAAGAAGGGCGAGAGGTCATTGGACTAGACCTATCACCAGGGCAAGTCAACCAGCTTAAAGCTAAAGCCAGCCTAAAGGGCATAAGCATACACCCAGTGATAGGAGACGCCAGAATGCTCCCCTTCAGATCTAAAAGCTTCAACCTAGCCACATGCTCCGGTGCACTATCAGAGATAGCTGGCAGAAAACACGCCATAAGGGAAATAAGCAGAGTACTAAAGCAAGGCGGCCACGCAATAACCATGACATTCAACAGAGAACGCACCCCACTACCAGGAGCATACACAGCCAGAGAGCTAAAAAAGACCTAAAAAAGCCTAATGAAAGCAAAAGTAACAAGAGTAAAGCCACTCTACCTCATAGCAGAAGCCACCAAACAGCAAACACCAGCAGCCCACTAAACAACACAATAAACACATCCAACAGCAGACCCACAGCACAAAGCCGCCACGATAATGGCTTAGCACCCTTAAGATACAAAGAAGACATGCAAACCTGTCCATTCATAGCATCATCCCAAAACGCCTTTGAGATGCTCCGACCACAGAATCGAGAATGGCCCTTTAGTCAACGCATGTATACAGCTTAAAGGCGTTTCAAGAAGCTGGCAAGCAGCCTACAGCAGATGTTGACTGAAGCAGCTGCACCAGCTACTCTCGAATAACTCTAGCTAGCTTGTGGAAATGCTTGTCAAAAGTGTAAGCTTCCACTATGCCTAGCTTCCCCATCTTAATATAGGCTAAGGCATCATTTATGCTAACAGACTTCTCCTCTGCGAGCATTGCGCTCTCAAGGTACTCCTGAGGCGTCGCCTCCTCGACATGTACATTATCCATCAGGAGGATGTCCCTGATTATAGAGGCTGCAAGTAGAAGTCCCCCAGCATCCTCTAGGACATTAGCCTACCTCACTCAAGTGGACTACAGTAGTAGCAACCTCCTCACCTTCATTTACCCTCCTAAGTATCCTCTTAGCCCTCTCCTTAATCTCCCTCTCTCTATCAGAGAGAGGTCTACGTGGCTTCAGTATAGCATAGATGAAGACGTTTGCGTCAATGAACCTCACTTCCCTTCACCCTTAGCTCCCTCCTAAGCTCATGGTAGTCACTAAAAGACCTGACATCAACCTCAATCGAGTCGAAGTACCTGGTTAAGTCTGGTCTCTTAGGAAGAATTATCAGCTTATCCCCCTCACTAACCACTAGAACCTCCCGCACATTATGCCTCCTCCTCCAACTAAGGGGCAGCACAATCCTGCCCTGAGAATCAATACGCTTAACCACAATACTTGTCACAACACCACCATAAGCTAATCCCAGTAGAGAGATATATAAAGTTGCCAGAACAAAATCCATCTACCATAACATAGCCCATGCTACCAGTAAATATCATACTCCACCCAGACAGAAGCAAAACCACCAACTTCCAACCAAATGAACATCCACCTCAAATACATGCCATCACAACACTAAGCTCGATACCACACTTAAGCTACAAGCCCATCAGCCTCACCCCCCAACGCACATCCAACAGTAAACCTACAACCCCAAACTTAAGCGTGGTATCGAACTTACAGACTTAGCGACCTCTGCAAATAGAACCCAACACAGCAGAGCCACCACAGCAACCCCAAAAGCAGAGCACACTGCCACCACACCTATCCAATCCAACAGCCCACCAGCCAACTAGAAGCAGCTCCAAGCTGTAAGCCTCAAGCTGAAACAGCCCACGCTCAAAAAACTTATTAGCCTAATCAGCTTAGGAGAACAGGATGTACGCAGTCGCCGTCAACCTCAAAACACCTAGAAGCTGGAGGCTAAAAGTACAGGACTTCATCTCCAAGCTAGAAGAGGCATTCGGCAGCAGGCTAATAGCTGTAGTAGCCCTACCATCCCCAGAAGACCTCCTCTACGACTCAAACGTCCTAATAGTCCTAGACAAGCTAAAGGAAGGAGACCTAGAGAAGACAGCAGCCATAACCCCAGATGAAATAAGCCCCCTAGTAGTCCCAGAGGAAGACAAGGACGCAGTAGAAGCATTCCTCAGCTACAAAGAGGACACACCTGACGAAAACAGCTGGCTCACAAAGCTAAAGAAGTTCACCAAACTCCTAAAAGCTACATTCGGCAGCAGGCTAATAGCTGTAGTAGCCCTACCATCCCCAGAAGACCTCCTCTACGACTCAAACGTCCTAATAGTCCTAGAC
>QMWA01000178.1 GCA_003661385.1 Thermoproteota archaeon
GGAGAGGCCCACTGAAGATGCGTGCAATAGAGCAGTTCCTAAGCGAGGTCGTGTGGGGCTACCTAGACTTCCTGATAATAGACCTACCACCTGGGACAGGAGATGAGCCTCTGAGCATAATGCAGCTCATACCAGACATGAGCGGTGTAGTTATAGTGACAACGCCACAGGAGGTCGCCTTGCTAGACGTGAGGAAGGCTGTCAACATGGCTAAGAAGCTGAATGTCAGGGTGCTCGGGATAATAGAGAACATGGCTGGCTTCACGTGCCCAAAGTGCGGTGAGACCACGTACATATTCGGGGTAGGTGGAGGAGAGAAAGCTGCCAAGGAGCTTGACATCCCATTTCTAGGAAGGCTCCCCATAGACGTGAGGGTCAGAGAGGTCAGCGACGAGGGCAAGCCATTCGTACTAGAGCACAGGGAAAGCGAGGTGAGCAAGGCCTTCATGGAGATAGTTGAGAAGATAGAGAGGGACCTCGGGTTAGCCTAGCTACCTTAGAGAGGTACCTTGAGAGCTTGACATCCTCTGCCTCAACCCTGTATAGCTTCCCCTTGTAGATGACGTAGTGCAGCGCTTCAAAGCCCCCAATGAGCTTCCTCACCTCCTCAACCAGCGTGTGCAGCTGGACACAGTGGGGAGACCCATCTACAGTCAGAGCTACAACCTCCCTTAGGCTAGAGGCTCTGACAGCGCAAGCGAGCTTGTAGCCAACCATGTTGTAGTGCTCCCTCTCCATGCAGACTGATGCAGCAAACCTCCCAGCTGAGAGAGCTTTGAGGTGCTCTGGCCACTCCACCTCTATACACGAGCCATAGAGGAGCAGCCTACCCAGCTCTCTAAGCCTCCTCGACCCCACGTTGGTCTCCATGAACTCCATTACCCCAGCCTCTCAAGCACCTTCTCAACTGGGCTGGAGTTCAAGTCCAGCCCAAGCTCCTCCTCACTAAGCCCCAGCGCAAGCCCAACCAGCTGGGTGGCGTAGAGCACTGGCGTGGACAGAGGCTTCCCCACAACGCCTGCTGCAGCCTTCTGGCTCTGGTCAAGCATCTTCATGCAGTGTGGGCATGGCGTCACTATGAGGTCAGCTCCTCTCTCCTGTGCTGCAGCAACCTTCTCTCCAGCAAGAGTGAGGGCAGCCTCTCTCCTGGTGTACACCAGGATCCCACCGCAGCAGCTGAGCTTCTCAGGGTAGTCTACAGGCTCTCCTCCCAGGGCCTTGACTATGGCCTCAAGCCTCCCAGGAGCCTCAGGGTGGTCTGGCCTAGGCATGTCGCTTGGCCTCAAGGTCTGGCAGCCATAGTGTGCAGCTACCTTAAGCCCACTGAGTCCTCTGCTCTCAGCTAGCTTACCTGACTCAGCTGCCTCAGCTAGCACAGCTAGCATGCTCACTGCCCTAGCTCTGCCAGCGTACCTCAGCCCCTCCTGATCCAGCAGCTCCTCCACCTTGGCTCTAAGCTCCCTGCTGTGCTTGAGCACCCTCCTGGCCTCTGATATGTGGAAGTCGCAGACACTGCAGAGTGTGAGCAAGTCTCCTCCATGCTCCTCAGCCAGAGCAAGGTTCCTAGCCGACAGGTAGAGCCAGGCCAGCGTGCTCATGCTCTTCACAGGCATCCCACAGCATGACAGCCCCTCAGCGTCCCTGTAGGGCACTTCAAGCGCATCGAGCACCCGCCTAGCTGACAGCTCACATGCATAGAGCTCAGTTGAAGCCAAGCACCCAGGGTAAATCACGAGCTCCAGCTCATACCCCACCCAAGACCACCTCCAGCGTGCTCATCAGTGCCTCACTAAACGCAGCCATGTCCTTAGGCCTTGGGGCAGGTGGCAGCCTGAGCGCCTCCCTCGTGTACTTCCTCCCGCTTCTCCCCACTACCTCCCTAGGCTCCTGTATGAGCCCGGTGTCGAGTATGGACATCATCATCTTAGAGAGCTCCTCTGGCAGCTCAGCTCCTCTCGACACCGCTATGGACCTAAGCTTGAGTATTATGTCCACTGGAGAGACTCCCTGTGGGCACCTCTCCCTGCACTGCAGGCACTGGGCGCACGCCCATATTATCTCTGAGCCGACTAGCTCCTCTATGAACCCATCTCTAGCCAGGGCAGCGATCTCATGTGGCTTCAGCTCTAGCAGCCTCATGGAAGTGCACCCTCCACTACACCTGCCACAGAGGTAGCAGTAGTCTGGTGTGCTCAGCCCAAGCTCCAAGAGCTCCCTGTATACCTTGCTCTTGAGCTCAGGCTTCTCCTCAGCTAAGGTAAGCAGGTCGACTAGAGCCACATCACCCACCTCCTAGGGGGCCGAGCTTCCTGAGCTCCTCAGAGAACTCCTTGACCACATCAGCGAACTTCTGGCCCTCAGAGGCTGAGACCCACTCCAGCCTAAGCCTCTCTGGCTCTATACCGAGCTCAGGGAGGAGCTTCCTGAGGAGCAGGAACCTCCTTAAGGCCTTCATGTTCCCAGCTATGTAGTGGCAGTCTCCAGGGTGGCAGCCTGCAATAAGCACCCCATCTGCACCATGCTTGAATGCCTTGAGCACCAGGCTAGCGTCTACTCTGCCAGTGCACATCACCCTAACTATCCTGACGTTAGGGGGGTACTGTATCCTGGATGTCCCAGCTAGGTCTGCGCCAGCATAGCTGCACCAGTTGCAGCAGAAGGCCAGGATAACAGGCTCCCTCAAGCTCTCACCTCAGCTACAGCCTCAACCTGCCTGTGGAGCTGCTCGTCTGTGAACCCATGCTGCTGCATGGCTCCACTTGGGCAGGCTGCAGCACAAGCCCCACACCCCCTGCAGAGAGCTGGAGTGACCTCGGCAACAGTCTTCCCCTCCTTTTCAACGAGCTTTATCGCATTATAGCTGCACACCCCAACGCAGACACCGCAGCCGCCGCAGAGCTCGGTGTTGACCGCGACTATGTGGGGTGGGAGCTCAACCACGCCAGCTGACATCAAAGCCACTGCCTGAGCTGCAGCAGCGCTAGCCTGAGCCACGGTGTCAGGTATGTCCTTGGGGCCCTGCGCAAACCCTGCTAGGAACACCCCTGAGACAGCTGTCTCAACAGGCCTCAGCTTCGGGTGGAGCTCGAGCAGGAAGCCGTCTGGCCCAGCTGGAAGCTTGAGCTTCTCCCTTATCTCGGCTGTCCCATCGCTTGGGACTACGCCGTTCTCCAAGACCACTAGGTCTACTGTGACCCTATATGGCCTAGCTGTCCCAGTATCCCACACGTCGAAGGTCAAGGTGCCATCTGGGTTCTCTCTGATCTCACCTGGCTTCCCCCTTATCACAACCACGTTTCCCAAGCTCCTCACCTTCCTGTAGAACTCCTCAAAGCCCTTGCCGAAGGCCCTCATGTCCATGAAGCACAGGACTACCTCTGTGTCTGGGCTGCTGCTGTGCACGTAGTATGTGTGCTTGAGCCCGTTCATGCAGCCTACCCTGCAGCAGTATGGGAGGTGCTTCTCGTCTCTGGAGCCGACGCACAGGAGTATAGCCACTCGCTTAGGCGGCTTCCCATCTGATGGCCTGAGGATCTTCCCTGCTGTCGGGCCTCCAGCTGAGGACAGCCTCTCCAGCTCTAGGCCTGTTATCACGTTCCTGAACCTCCCGTAGCCGTACTCTGGAACCTCCCTTGGGTCTAGCAGCTTGAACCCTGTGGCCACGACTATCGCTCCAACCGCTATCTCCTCTCCTCTGTCCCCCTGGCTAAAGTCTATGGCGCCAGCTTGGCACACCTTCTCACACGCCCAACAGAACCCCTTCGTGAAGTAGACGCAGTGCTCGCTGTCTATCAC
>QMWA01000179.1 GCA_003661385.1 Thermoproteota archaeon
GTAGATAAGAAGACTATGACCTCTGCACTGAATATAGTCAGAACTCAGGTAAGTGGTGTCACTCCTGCGCTCAAGCCTTTGCTCACACCAGATAGAGCAGCTCAAGCTCTGCTTTTCACATCCAGATTGCTAGCCAGTAGGTTCTCTGTTGAAGAAGTTTCTCGCCGCGAGCTGCTGGCTGCTGAGTCCTTGCTTGCTCTACTATCTGGCCTGCCAGTGAGAGAGCTGCTCAAGGTACCTGAAGCTGGATTAAGGGTCTCTTTAGCATACCCCCTTTGTGACTTCTCTCGTATGATAAGAGAATCATATGGTGTTAGGTACTCGCGTGAGGCGGTCAGGCTACAGGCTAATATCACTAAAGAGGTTTTAACCGAGTTTAAAGAGGTTTTCTCAGGTGAAGACGTGCTCTCCACCATATCCGGACTGTACTCGCTTTTAGCTTTCATATCACTACTATTGATGGGTGGCTCTAGGGAGATAAGCAAGGATGTGCTACTAAAGGCTCTTGATATAGCTGAGAAGGTTCCTTCTGTGTCTGAGAGTGAGGTAAAGTTGCTTTACTCGCTAAACGCCATAGTAAGGTCTCAGCTTCTAGCAGATGCCTCTACCATGAGAATAAATTCTAATACCACAGCTGAGCTCAAGAGGGTAGCCAGCTTATTCCCAAGACTTCCACTTCTCAGGCAAGCTGGTTTAGGTGCTAGGCCAGAGTATGAAGCCACTAAGCTTATATACTGCCTGCTGGCAGCTTCAGGTAAGCTTGATGCCGTTGAAGATGTTGTATCGCAGTTAGCTGGACAGCTTACTCAGCCTCTCAGGCTAACGGGGGTATCCCAGCGGTATCTGGTAGATTTCATGAAGTTTAAGGCAGTATATGTGAAGGCTCTTTATGAGAGGCTTGGTAGGTTTCTTGTTCTCGAGCACTCCACTTCTATAGGGAGGGTTTCTTCTATGGTATACTTGCTCTCCATCGCTTCTCTCCAACAGAGGGGAGGAGGTGTTTTAGACTCTCATGACCTCTGGGAGGCTCTGTATAGGTTAACTAGCCTTCTCACTAAACTAGCTCCTCCTCGCTCTTAACTATAAACACGTCTTCACACCCGATTACGCTGGAAAACGGGACTTTGAATGTCTCTGGCTCGTCTTCTGGCTGGATCTCGATTTCAACCAGTCTTCTTTCATCTGTGTCTATTATGAAGTCCACAGCTATTCCCAGGAGCTTTCCTCCAGTAGTATACACGTGCTTATCATAAAGGTCCCTTATCCTCTTAGGCAACTATCCTCACCCTAGCATCTACAACCTTGCCTGCGCTGCCTCTAAATATTACCGGGTTTAAATCCATCTCTGCTATCTCTTCATGTTCAATGATCATGTCAGATATTTTAAGCATCATGCTAATGACTGCCTCCAGGTCCACTGGTGGAAGCCCACGAAATCCTTCTAGCAGTTTTCTGCCTTTCAGCTCGCTTATCATGTCCAGTACATCATCTCTACTCACTGGAGCTACTCTATAAGCTACATCACCATATACCTCCACGAATACTCCGCCTATTCCAAGAGCTAACACGGGACCAAACTGGGGGTCTCTTATAGCTCCAATCATGAGCTCTACCCCTCTATCAACCTGCTCTTGCACCGTAACTCCAAGTATCTTCACATCTCCTGCTGCCTCCCTGACTCTCTTGAGCATCAGCTCATACTCTTCCGCTAGCTTTTCGTCGCTATCAATGTTCAGCACAACCCCCCCGACATCTGTTTTGTGGGTTATTTCAGGAGAGACTACCTTCATGACTACAGGGTATCCTATCTCTTTAGCTGCTTTAAGAGCCTCGCTAAGAGTCCTAGCGAGCTTTATTTCAGTTGTAGGTATGCTGTGCCTCTTTAACACGGTCTTTGCCTCATATTCATTGAGTATGCTTCTTCCTTCACTGGCAGCTTGAGCAACTATGTCACTAATCTCCATACCAATCACCTTATGCTCAAGATTGCCCGGGTAACCTTACCTATTTTTTCAGCGTACCTCGGGTGGAGTCTATATCTATTCTCACCGGTTTTGATCAAGAACCCTGAGTCTACTAAGAGCTCTAACCTTCCATACTCGACTGAGGGAGGCACCTCTAGAGCTCTAGCCACGGTAACTATGTGAAACTCCCTGTCCAGTATGTTTGTCAGTATGAATCTTGCTTCTCTCTTAGCTTCCTCTGGCAGCTTCTCAGTTACATCTGTTACATCAAAGACTTCTGCAAGAGCTTCTGATACCTCAGCGTCTACTCTATGCTTGCCAGCCTTATAGGCTAGCAACATCCCTGTATTGAGTAATCTGAGCAGCTCCTCCGGGTTTCCGTTGCTTAGCCTCAGGGCTTCCCCAATAAACTCCTCAGTAAAGGGGTAAAGAGGGTCTCCCATGTCCTCTAACCTAAATGCTGAAATCCTTTTTGCAACAAGCTTCATAGCTCTCTCGAGGTCTAGAGGCGCCAGCTCTACTTTTTCATGTATTCTAGAGTAGAACGCAGGTTGCTCTGCTCTAATCTCATCAAGTACCTCCTTGCTCACTGCAATCGCTGTAAGCACTCCCTCAGGCACAGAGGAGACTATGTGCCTCAACATCTCCATGACGTATGTCCTCCAGAGCTTAGTTTCAAAGAAAAGATTGTAGAAGTCATCTATCAGCAGAAAAGCTGGTACATTGCTCTTTATGCTGCCTAAGATTAGCTCAGCTGTTTCAGTCGGTGTTCCAAGCTCGCTTACTGCCTTACTCCTCAGCAGGTGTAACGACAGTATTCTCCTTCTAATAGCCTGCTTTAATCCTCTGCTTGCATCTAGCGACTGCTCTACCATTCTGAACACAAACTCCTCTCTTTCATCTGGCCTAACAGAGATGTATATCCCAGTTCCCTCCCTTCCTTCGAACTTTTCTCTAACGACTTTGAGGCGGAGTGTCCTACCGGCTCCCCTATCTCCTGCTACAACCACCAGTAAAGCTCCTTCTCCCAGCAAGGCTTCAGATACAGCCAAGTCAAGCACGTTATCTGCTGCTTCTCTGACGAGTATTTGCTGAAAAGATGCTAAACTCCTCTCCGCCTCTCTGCTAAATGGGTTCTTAGAGAGCCTATACCTTATGAGCATCTCGAGATGAACCCTAGTACTCACTGAACCCCCAGTGAGGACTCAGCATGTGTCTAAAAATGTTGTTGGATAGGCGCCACCGGCCGGACTTTCATAGGAGTTCGAACCGGCGACCGCCCGGTTAACAGCCGGGCGCTCTAACCAGCTGAGCTACGGTGGCGCCTACTACTCCATGCTGTATTGTTTTTAAAAAGTTTATAGAGCTCCTACATGTAGCTTTCTATCTCTGTAGGCTTGAATTCTACTCTCTTGATCCTCCTAGCTATTGTTTCATAGAACTTTATGAGTTCCTTGGTTAAGCTCGGCTTTATTCTCTCTAATGCCTTTTCAAAATGCTTGCCATGTACTTTCTTTGCATTTATGTCCTCCCTAAGCGCTTGAAGCCCAGCTTCTCTGACTACTGCCTCAAGATCTGCTCCTGAATATCCTTCTGTCCTCCTAGCTATATCAGCTAGATCCACGTCCTCTGCCAACGGCATCTTACGTGTATGTACCTTCAGTATCTCAAGTCTGCCGTTATAGTCCGGTGGAGGAACGTATATGAGCCGCTCAAGTCTACCTGGCCTTAGGACAGCTGGATCAAGTATGTCAGGCCGGTTTGTTGCTCCTATGACTACCACGTCTTTAAGCATCTGCATGCCATCCATCTCAGTGA
>QMWA01000180.1 GCA_003661385.1 Thermoproteota archaeon
CCATAAGGGAGACAGGGGTGGCGAAGCCCATGGCAGTCAGGATGGTTGGGACAAGAGAGGAGGAGGGGCGCAGGATCCTGGGTGAAGCTGGGATAAGCTGGCTTGAGACTATGGAGGAGGCAGCTGACAAGATCGTCAAGCTTGTTTACGGGGGTGAGTGAGGTGGCCATCCTCGTGGATGAGGAGACTCGCGTCATAGTCCAGGGGATAACAGGCAGAGAAGGGAGCTTCCACACCAAGCTGATGCTCGACTACGGCACGAGGATAGTGGCAGGAGTAACCCCGGGGAAGGGCGGCAGCGAGGTCCATGGTGTCCCTGTGTACGACAGCGTGGAGGAGGCTTTGAGCGAGCATGATGCTAACGCGTCGATAATATTCGTTCCAGCTAGGTTCGCAAGCGACGCCGCGTTCGAGGCCATCGAGGCAGGCCTCAACCCTGTTGTCGTGATAACAGAGCACATACCGATAATGGACGCCCTCAAGTTCGTCTCATACGCCAGGGACAGGGGGATAAAGGTGGTGGGGCCGAACTGCCCTGGTGTGATCTCCCCAGCTAGGTGCAAGCTCGGTGTCATGCCAGCCCACGTCTTCGAGAAGGGCATAATAGGCATGGTATCCAGGAGCGGAACCCTCACATACGAGATAGCTTGGGCTATAACCAGAGCAGGCCTAGGGGAGTCCACCTGCGTCGGGATAGGAGGAGACCCTGTGATAGGAATGGACTTCATTGAGGTGGTTGAGATGTTCCAGCAAGACCCCCAGACAGAGGCTGTGGTCGTGATAGGGGAGATAGGAGGAGACTTCGAGGAGAGGCTTGCAGCGCACGTCAGGAGAGAGAAGCCTGAGAAGCCCATCGTAGCCTACATAGCAGGCAGGACAGCCCCACCAGGGAAGAGGATGGGGCATGCTGGAGCTATAGTCACGATGGGAGCTGGTAGCGCTGAGAGCAAGATAAAGGCTCTCAGAGAAGCTGGGATCCCAGTAGCGGACCTGCCATCCCAGGTTCCAGAGCTCATCTTGCAGCAGCTAAGGAGGTAGCTTAGGGGAAGCGAGGCCTCCTAGGCTCCACCCCGAAGACCTCCTTAGCTATCTCCTCAAGCTTCCTAACCTCCTCTCTCTTGAAGCCTATGTAAGCTCCCCCGTACTTCCCTCCAACCCAGGTGAATGTCCTTGAGCCAGGCGGCATCACCTTGTTCAGTAGAGGGCTATAGACCTCTACTCTGACATCCTTGGATACAACGACCTTGAGGCCTCCCCTCACTCCCAGCACAGGCATGAAGCGCCCTCCCCTAGGGGGTATGTGCTTGTTGAGCTTCGGGTGCTCTATGTCAAGGTGGGTTACTCTAGCTAGAGAGTAGCCTTTGACGTGGATGTAGACCTCAGCTTCACCAAGCTTCTCGCTTCTACCCCTCTCTTTGAGCACGACCTTGGCTTCAAGCTTGAGCTTCCCCTCACCTGGCCCAGTCAGCTAAGGCACCTCGCTACTGCCTCCGGTATGGCTTCTACAACATCTGATGCTAGAAGCTGGTCTCCAAGCCTCTCTCTAGCGATGTCTCCTGCCAGCCCAGTTAGGTAGGCTGCTGCAGCAGCTGCCTCCATAGGCTTGTTCTTGAAGCAGAGCATCGCCCCCGCTACGCCAGCTAGCACGTCTCCTGTCCCACCTACTGTCATCCCAGGGTTCCCTGTGAGGTTGAACCTGACATCCTCTCCGTCGCTGATCACGTCGATCATGCCCTTCAGCAGGACAGTGCACTCAAGCCTCTTGGCGAGCCTCCTGGCGGCTTCGCCCCTCTCCTCCAGCCTGGAGAACGGGGGAGGGCCCTCTCCGCTTAGCAGCTTGAACTCCCCAGCGTGTGGTGTGAGCACAGCTAGCCCACTGAGCTTAGCCTCGTGCTTGGCTAAGGCCTTGAGGCCGTCTCCGTCGACTACCACAGGCTTCCCGGCTTCAGTCAGCTTGGCAGCCAGCTTAGCTAGGGCCTCCAGCGTAGCTGGGCTGAGGCCTGCTCCAGGCCCCATGACCACTGCATCTGCCTTCTCTAGGGTGCTTAGGTGCTCCTCTAAGCTGCTCCACGCCAGCTCCCCTCCTCCTGCCTCAAGGGCTATGAGGTCTGGGCTGTAGGCTTTAGCTGCTGTAGCAGCTTCCCTAGGCTCAATGAGGTATGTGAGGTCTACTCCAGTCCTCATGGCCGCCATAGCAGCTAGGATTGGGGCACCATGGTACATCCTTGAGCCTCCTACCACAGCAAGCCTGCCGTAGTCTCCCTTATGTGAGTCAGGTTTCCTCCTGGGCACAGCCTCCCTGACATCACCTGGCCCAGTGTAAGCCCAGGCCTCTGGGGGGATCCCTATGTTAGCCACCACCACTCTACCAGAGTACTTGCCTCCGTCAGCTATGAGCCCAGCTTTCATCGCATGCATAGTCACGGTGACGCTGGCTTTGACGCATGCTCCCATGGGCTTCCCTAAGTCTGGGTCTAGGCCTGTGGGGAGGTCTACTGCCACAACAGGCTTGCCAGAGGCGTTGAGCTTCTCAACAGCTGACTTGAAGGGCTCTCTGAGCTCCCCTCGCAGCCCCGTGCCTATCATGGCGTCTACCAGCACATCATACCTGCTTAAGTCGAGCTTCTCGATGTCCTCTCTGCTCTTGAGCTCAGCTAGCTTGATGCACCTCATCTTCCTCAGCACGCTGAGCATGTGCTCTGCTTCACTGGGGTACCTGCCTAGGCCACCTACCACGTAGACATCTACGCTGCAGCCCTCTGCTGCTAAGTGGCGTGCAGCAGTGAAGCCGTCTCCAGCCTTGTTCCCCCTTCCAGCTAGCACAGCCGCCCTCTTAGCTCCAAGCTCCAGGACTGCTCTAGCTACAGCTGACCCAGCGTTCTCCATCATCAGGAGGGTTGAGACCCCTAGGCTCCTGGCGTTAGCCTCCAGGACCCTCATGACCTTGGCTGTGACATCTTTCAAGAGACCACCTAAAACTCCTCTACCTCCTCCTTCTCGAAGTCCCTGAGGTCCTCGTACATGTCCTCTGTGATGGAGGCAGCTGCCTCCTCCCCCTCATCAGTCAGCGTCAGCTTGCCCTCGCGTGTATTGACTTCTATGAGCCCCCTCTCTATCAGGCTTTCAACTGCCTTAGCAAACTCCTCAGCTAAGTTCATTTTGTCAAGCTCCCTAGCTATGATGTTCGACACATAGTCTATGGGGCGCCCCTCAGATGGGATGGGGAGCTCCCCATCATACTCATAGAATATGTAGCCTAGCACGAGCTTCTCGTAAGGGCTTAGCTCAAACTCGCTCAAGCAAACACCTCTCTGCTCCGCCCTGCAACCCAAACTTAAACTTTATCACATGTGGCTCCTCCAGTAGACGCTGGGCAGCCACACATGATGGTGGGGTGCTGGTTTGTTCCTTGCTGTAGCACACCGTGGGGCATCAGCATATGAGCCTGAGAACACCCTGAGGGCTGTGAGAAGGGCCTTAGAGCTGGGGGCAAATGCTGTTGAAGTAGATGTCAGGGTGACTAAGGACAGGAGGCTAGCTGTCATACACGATGAGACTCTTGATAGGACAACCTCAGGCTCAGGTAGGGTCAGAGACTACACGCTAGCTGAGCTAAAGAGGCTTGATGCAGGGATGGGTGAGAGGATACCCTCACTTGAAGAGGTTTTGAAGGAGGCTAGCGGAGCTCTGCTGGTTGTTGAGCTAAAGGACCCAGATGCAGTAAGTGAGCTTGCTTCAGCCCTCTCTGGGAGGAGAGGGGTCATAGCAGTCTCCTTC
>QMWA01000181.1 GCA_003661385.1 Thermoproteota archaeon
CTACTGTACATACGGCTGGTGCAGGCTCCCAGACAGCTCTGGTGGCTGTGCTCTCTCTGGGCTCTGGGCTAGCTGACAGCACGTAGAAGCCCTTGACAGCTACTTCAAGCTCAGCCAAGTACCTGGGTATCTTTTCAGCGCTCACCCCTCTAGTGAGGGTCAAGCTACCTAGCTTTAGCATCATAAGCCCATGTTCTCTCTCTTCCACAACACCACTGACAGATCCATGAAACTCTATGGTATTATTGCTGATAAGCTCCCTCTTCAGGCTTACCCTCCTTCCGAAGAGCTCTGCTGCGGTCTTCTCTGCATCCTCCTGGATGTCAGGTAGGAGCTTAGCTAGGTCAGGGTACTTTACCCCGTGTAACTCATATACTAGAGTCACTTGGATCTCTAGGTCTTCAAGTACTTTGACGTGTATTCTGCAGTCTATGTGCTTAGCCATGTAGGCTGGTTGGAGGAGCAGCAATAGAATTAGGCCGGTGTTCAGGCTTACACCTCATGGAAGCAGCCTTTTGACGTCTCTTGGGAAGAGAACTGCTTCTCTTATGTTAGGGAGGTTTAGCAGCTGCTTTGTAAGCCTCTCTATGCCTACTGCAAAGCCGCCGTGTGGTGGAGCTCCATACTTGAAGAACTCTGTAAACCACTCCAAGCTCTCGGGGTCTAAGCCCTTCTCGAGGATCTGCTCCACCAGCACGCTGTACCTGTGCTCTCTTTGCCCTCCACTGCTCAGCTCAAGCCCCTTGTATATGAGGTCCACGCTCCTAGCCCATGGTGGCTCAGCTTTCATGACATAAAACGGCTTCTCAGCAAAGGGGAACCTGTTGACGAAGAAGAAGTCTGCTCCATACTTCTCCCTAACATACTCCCATAGGAGCCTCTCGCCTTCTGTCCCATAGCTCTCGCCATACTCGACTTTACACCCCATTTCCTCAAGTATGTCATAGACTTCTGGGAACCTGACCTCTGGGAATGGGGTCTTAGGCTCATCCACGTCTACTCCAAGTATGCTGAGCTCCTTCTCACACTTCTCAATCACGTTCCTGACTCCAGCTACAACCATTTCCTCCTCAACCTTCATCACGTCGTGCTCATCCCTTATGAAAGCCATTTCAACGGCGATGGAGTTGAACTCTGTCAGATGCCTGGTTGTGTGGCTTTTTTCGGCTCTCCAGCTTGGCCCCAGGTCGTATATCTTAGGGAACCCAGCTATTATGGTGAGCTGCCTGTGGAGCTGTGGGTCCTGCCTCAGGTAGGCTCTCCTCCCAAAGTAGTTGACTTCAAAGACCTCCGCTCCACTCTCTGAGGCGGCTCCAATGAGTACTGGGGTAAACACCCTTATGAACCCCCTGCTACGCAGGTACGACTCCATTCCCTCCACTAGAGCTGACTGCACTCTGAATATGGCCTGAGCTTCAGGCCTCCTGAGGTCTAGTGGCCTGTAGTCTAGCCTCGTATCGAGGAGGGCTGGCGTCCTCCCAGTTGGGTCTATTGGAAGCTTGGGGTCTGCTTTTGAGAGCACCTCTATCCTCTCAGGGGCTATTTCCAGGTCGACTTTAGCTATCTTGGCTTCAACAGGCTTTCCTTCAGCTCTGATAACGCTCTCCAGGGTGAGGTTGCTTGCCTCTCTCCACACACCACTGCTCTGCTTCCTGATGGTAAGCTGGACTCTAGCCCCCTCCTTGCTGTCTACTACAATGAACATTATCTTCCCAAGCTTCCTGATCCCCCTAACCCACCCCTCGACTATCAACTCAACCACCTAACTCGCTGACGAGCCTCCTCCTGATCTCCAAAAGGGCTTCAGCAGCTCGGCTTCCCTCATAGTCCAGCAGAGGTACTCCCTCTCTATCAGCCTTAACTACAAGCTCATCGTATGGTACTACGCCTATAAGCAGCGCCGGAACCTCCTCTAACTCGGCTGTCTCACCCACCCACTTGTTAGCCAGAACATACACATTTCTAACACCACTGTCATGTGCCATGGCAACTATCCTCTTAGCTAGCTGGATGGACTTTACACTAGGCTCAACAACCACAATCAGCACATCTAGGTGCTTAGCTAGCCCTCTGCCAAAGGGCTCTAGACCTGCTTCCAGGTCAACGACAACTGCCTCCCCCCTCTGCAGCAGCAGGTGCCTCAGCAGAGCCCGCAGCATAGCTATCTCAGGGCAGAAGCACCCTGACCCCGCTTGCTCTATGGTTCCAAGGGGGAGGAGAGTTACTCCATCTGGCCCAGGCACCCCGTACCTCTCCACTATGTCATCGACCTTAGGGTTCAGCTTAAAGAACAGCCCATATCCTCCCTGGACTCCGGTTCTCTCAGCTACTAGGGCTTTGTCCAGGAGGACAGGGCGTATAGCCTCTAAGGGTATCCCCAGCGAGGCTGCGAGGCCAAGTGATGGGTCAGCGTCTACTGCTATCACCTTAAGCCCCATTCTGGACATCAGCCTAGCTAAGTTAGCTGCTACAGTAGTCTTCCCAACCCCTCCCTTCCCAGCTACTGCTATCTTGCCTCTCAAGGAGCACCACAGCTAGCCTTTAACGACTCCTATAGGCACCATTCTACTGACCTTCTTTGCAAGCCCCACTTTATGCGATACCTCAACTACTCTATCCACGTCCTTGTAGGCCTGGGGGGCTTCTTCTGCGACAACTCTCATGCTAGCCGCCTTAAGCACTATGCCTCTCCTGCTGAGCTCTCCGCTTATCTGCTCTCCTCTCCACCTCCTGACTGCTGCAGCTCTAGACATAAGCCTCCCTGCGCCATGTGCTGTGCTGGCAAACGCCAGCCTCTCTCCATCCTTTATACCCACCAGGATGTAGCTTGCAGTCCCCATGCTGCCTGGTATGAGCACAGGCTGCCCTATACTCCTATAGGCCTTAGGCAGCTCTTTCCTACCAGGCCCAAATGCTCTCGTAGCACCCTTCCTGTGGACTATAAGCTTCATGACCTTCCCGTCGACTTCATGCTCCTCTATCTTGCCTATGTTGTGGCACACATCGTATACTAGCCTTATCTCGTCTTTGACATGTGCTCCAAATACCCTCCCAAAGGCTTCTCTTACCTGGTGCATTATGATGTGCCTGTTTGTGAACGCGAAGTTCACTGCACACACCATCGCTGCAAAGTACTGCTCAGCTTCCTTGCTCCCCCATGGAGCGCACACGAGCTCCCTGTCCGGTATCTTTATGCCATACCTCCTGACTGCCTTCTGGAGCACAGCTATGTAGTCTGATGCAACCTGGTGCCCAAACCCTCTTGACCCAGTGTGTATCATCACTGTGACCATACCCTCCTCTCTTATCCCAAACTCCTTGGCTACTCCTGGGCTGTAGATCTTGTCTACGACCTGTATCTCTAGGAAGTGGTTTCCTGCGCCCAGTGTGCCGAGCTGCTCCATTCCTCTGCTCTTAGCTCTGTTAGACACGTACCTTGGGTCTGCTCCGTCCATGCACCCTCCTTCCTCAAGACTCTCGTTGTCCTCTGGGAAGCCGAACCCCCTCTTGAGAGCCCAGTTCACACCCTCGATGCAGACCCGTCCAGCTCAGCGAAGCTTAGCCTGAGCTTGCTTCTGCTTCCAACACCACATGGGACGAGCCTGAATATCTCGCTAGCCAGCTCCCGTATCCTAGGCTTCACGTCTTCCGCTCTACATGGCGTTGTGAGCACCCTCCCCCCACAATTTATGTCATAGCCTATTCCACCAGGTGATATTA
>QMWA01000182.1 GCA_003661385.1 Thermoproteota archaeon
TAGACGACAGCGCAGCAAGGGTATTCGAGCCGAAAGCCCCACCACCATCCCAGAGGATAAGAGCACTCAGAGAGGTAGCCAGGAAGACAACTGGCTTCATGTTCATAGGGCCAATCCTGCCAGCAGTCACGGAGCAAGACCTGGAGCAGCTCTTTGAGGAGGCAGCTTCAGCAGGAGTCAGCTATGTGCTAGTAGACAAGCTGAACGTTAAAGCAGGAAACTGGAGGAGCATACAGAAAGCCCTAAAGACACGCATGCCAAAGCTGATCCCCCAATTTAAGAGAGCACTTTTCACAGACAAAGCCTACTACCACAGGCTAAAGCAGAGGGTAGCAGAGCTATCCAGAAAATACGGTGTGCAGGTGGAATTCTGCTACTAGCGGCTCGCAAACCAATTTAAGGAGGCACAGCCTACGGTAAGAGGGTAACGCTGGCTGTCATACTGATCTCCACCAAAGTCTACAAGGCCATAGAAGAAGAGGCGAAGAGGAGAGGTGAAAGCACTGAAACACTAATAGCTGAGGCTTTCTTGAGCAAGCTTGACCCACAGGAGAGAGTAGAGGTATACGAGGAGCTCTTTGAGCTGTACTTCAGCGAGGCAGAGAGGCTCTATGCTAGGGAGGAGCTTCCGCAGGCTGGAGAGAAGTACTGGAGTGCTGTAGCATCGCTGCTTAAAGCCATAGCTGAGCTAGAAGACCTACCACACTACACACACAGAGACTACGTTGAGATAGTAGAGCACATAGCTGAAAAGCAAAACAACCCAGAGATATCGATACTCTTCAGCCTGGCAGAGGGCTTGCATGCGAACTTCTACCACAGCTTCCTGAGGAAGCCTACATTCAGCAAACACAGAGAAGGTGTGTTAAAGCTGATAAAGAAGCTAAAGGAGTACCTAAACGCATTGAAGCTAAGCAAGTAGGATGGTGCATGCATCCCTGAGGTGTTTGAGCGTGGCCTCGTCTACAGTCGAGCAGAGCCGTCTATGTCATTAACCTGAAGCTTCTGCTAGTTTTTCTGTAAGTGAGGACGCTGGCTCCTGTGCTCTAGAAGTAGAAGAAAGCTGGGTGGGGTTTTTATACCTCTGGGACTGCGAGGTCCTTTGGTGCCTTCCCTGACACCTTCACGTTGGGGTACTTCTCCCTTATTATCTCTATGAGTATCTCAGCGTACTTCACTTTCTCTCTCGCTAGCCATGCTAGGTGCTGTGGTGGAGCCCACTGCCTGTAGAGCTGTGCCACTGATGGCCCAGGCTCAATCTTGAAGTAGACGGGGGCACACATCCTAGCCACGTCTGGAGCGTCATATATCCTGTTGAAGCCTCCCCAGCTGTCGAAGAGGTACACGTGGAAGTCCATTGGGATCTTTATGGCTTTCCTTATCGCAGCTAGAGCTGGGAGAGTGAGGTCTCCAACTGGGTTCACTGTCGAGGCCCCGAGCATCTCGACAACCCTGCACCCTGCTGGGTTCGCGTGCCCTGCGAAGATGGACATCTTGAGCACAGTGTTCTCTGGGATCAAGCCCTTCTCCTTCATCTTAGCTAGGATCATGAGCAGGCCCTCGTCTACGACAAGGAAGCCCCTGAAGCCCAGCTTAACACATCTCATTATGTCCCTTACAGCGTGGAGGAGCTGATCCATCCCCCTGTACCTTATCCCTGAGAGGGCTCCCTCTGGTGTAGCAAGCTGCCTACCTATGTCCCATGGCGCCCTGGGGCCAGGTGTCACTATCACCTCCATCCCAGCGCTGGCAGCAACTTCAGCAAACCTCCTCAGCTCCTTCTCATCTAGGAGGGTGGAGCCCATGACCATTGAGATCAGCCTGTGGACTGGCACACCACGCTTGTCAGACTCATCGACCAAGGCCTCTAGGACCTCAGGCCTCTCTACACCCGAGACCTCAATCCTGTAGTGGCAGCCATCAGGGAACCTAAGCTGGCTGTCAGGCAGCTCGTAGGCGTCGCCTTCAGGGAGCCCAAGCTCCCTAACAACCTTTAAAACCTCCTCCAACATCCCTCACACGCACAGCCCCCTCCCTTTATAACAGTTTAGGGGTCAGAGATGGAGAAGCTCCAGAGGATAAGGATGATGGCATGCGACGTAGACGGCACCCTAACAGGCCCAGGCCACAAGCTCAGCCTAGAGGCTGCATCAGCCCTAAGAGAGCTTGAGGAAGCAGGGGTGCCAGTCTGCCTCATATCAGGGAACTCCCTCCCAGTCCTATACGCCCTCTCAGTCTACCTAGGGCTAACAGGCCCAGTTGTAGCGGAGAACGGAGCAATAGTATACGACAGGCTCCTAGGGAGGAAGCTCACGCTAGCAACTCCGCTCGACAAGGAAGCTGTGGCAGAAGCCCTCAAAAAGAGGTTCAACCTAGAGCCAACATTCCAGCACCCATACAGGGAAGTAGACCTAGCCTTCAAGCGCAGAAGCATAAGCCTAAGCGAAGTCCAAGGGTACCTCGAGGAGCTAGGCTACAAAGTGAGGGTAACAGACTCAGGCTTCGCAATACACGTCTCCCCACCAGAAGTCTCAAAGTCAAGAGGGCTAGCTGAAGCATGCAAGCTAAGAGGAGTAGCGCTAAGCGAGGTAGCAGCAGTAGGAGACAGCCAAACAGACATAGACATGCTCAAGGCAGTAGGAGTCCCCCTGGCAATAGCCAACACACCACCAGAAGCCAAGGAGATAGCAGCGCTCACAGTAGAGGAGCCAAACGGGAGAGGAGTCGCGAAGCTAGCCAAGATGATAGCAGAAGCCCACACTAGAGGAGTCAAGCTCAGCTAGCTAGATAAGCTTATTAGCTGCTTACACACCCCCTGCTAGCAGCCAGCTTGCTCAGAGAAGAGAACACAAAGAGCCAGTATGAGGTAGCTGAGTTGAAGGCCACGCTGAGAAGCCTCATAACCGCCAAGAGAGTACTGTATGCTGCAAACGGCATAGCATTTGCGCTAGTCTGGGAGAGGCTGGGCACAGGGTACGCCTGGGTCTACAACATGACACCAGACATAGCAGGAATCCCAGTTCCAATACTAGCAGCCTGGGTTGTCTTCTCGGCTCTGACAGCAACCAAGAGGAGAAGCCACCTGCTGATACCGCTAGCATTCACCATAGCAGATGCCATAGCATCCAAGCTAAGCCTATGGGTGTTCAACCTGAGCACCCTAGCTACAATAGCGTTCACAGCAGCAGGCTACTACATGATATACCTCATGCTCAGAGCAGTAAACACCAAAGCAGCCAGCTGGAAGCCCCCCTATAGCCTGCTAGCTCCCCTACTGGCAGCAGCCTCAGCCTACATAGCATACGCTACGCTGGCGGCAGCATACCACAAGAGCATCAGCCTAAGCCTCCTAGCAGAGATAGCAAGCAGAATCCTCAAACCCCAAACATGACCAATAGCGCAACGCATCCGCATTCTCGTAAGCAGGCTTAAAAGCTACCACTGGAGGCGCTAGCTCCAGCAACAGCCTTATACAGCCTGCTTTGCCTCTCTGCTATCCTATCCCAAGTGAAGTTCTCTGCCACCCTCCTAGCTGCCTCTGCTATCTCCCTCCTCCTCCGTGGGTCTGTATGCAGCTCCAGTATGGCCTGCGCTATCGCGCTCGGAGACCTCTGAGGAACCAGGCACCCCAGGTGAGGGCCCTGGAGCAGCTCCCTAGCCCCCGTGCTCTCTGCAGCCACCACAGGAGTCCTA
>QMWA01000183.1 GCA_003661385.1 Thermoproteota archaeon
CCTCCTGCCCCTCCCCCTGCTCCTGCGCCTGCTCCCCCACCTGCTGCTGCGGCTGCTCCTGCTGTAGCAGCTGCATGTGACACTGCTGTCCTGTAGGCTTCTAGGAGCGCTACTGCAGCGTAAGCTTGCTTGAAGTCCTCTGTCATCTCTATGGTCATGTAGCCTGGTATCGGCACCTCCTCTACCTGCTTGATCCTCTTGAGAACCTTGTTAAGCCAGCTGTGTGGTGTGGATACTAGGAGCCATGGTAGCTTGTCTGAGATGAGCTTCAGCGCCTGAGCTGGCATAGACTCAGCTAGCTCCTCAGCTTGCCTTCTGAGCTCTCTGCTGTAGGCTTTAGCCTGTGCTACCAGCGTGGCTGTCTGTCCTCTAGGCGGCCTGTAGATGTTGAGCGCTGAAGCTGCTGCAAGCGGTATTCCAGAAGCTATCCCGCTGAGGAGCAGCGGGGGCCTCGCTAGATACCCTCCCAGAGCTACCCCAATGGACATCGATGCTATGGACAGGATGAGGAGCGCTACAGCCCACCTTCTCACCTTGAAGTAGCTTTCACTGGCATACCCCTCTTCTATGAGCTTTCTTCTGAGCGGCTTCAGGAGCTCATCCGCCTTCCTTGCGATTCTAGCTAGCTTCCGCTTGTCAGCTGGCTCAGCTAGCTCAGCTAGGATGGCTCTCTCGTGCTCTTGAAGCCTGCCAGCGTAGAGGGCTTCTCTGCCCTCGCGAGTCAAGTACACCTTCAGTTCCGTCTTCTTGTACCTGAGTATTCTGCCCGCCATGGAGAGCTTAACCTCTATCTTGACAAGCCCTCTCAAGGCCAGCTCGAAGAGCGCTACTGCGAAGTGAAGCGGCGTGATAACCCTAGAGATCAGGATAGCTGCTTCAGCTGGTGACAGAGGTGGCTCTACTGCAGGCTCGCTGGGCAGCCTATGCTCTCTCATCCTCTTGGCTACTAGGGCTGCTGTAGCTGCTAGAGCTCCTAGCGTACAGGCTGCTCCTATGGCGTTGACTACATCGAGCTCTCTTCTGACTGTGATGACCTCTGGGAACCAGAGGACTACCCTATAGCCTTCCCCTGGAGCTAGCCTGGGGTACCTGAACACCGCTATCACTCTGCCTTCTCTGGCTGTGACCATGCAGTCTGGTGCTGCATCAGGGTGCACTTCGACTTCGCTTGGAGCTACTCCAGGTGGCAGCACGACTCTGATCTCCACGCTCTCTATTGGGACTCTCCAGCCCTTTCCTACCGCCTGGTAGTCTACTAGAAGCCTCCCATCGTCCTCTCTTATGGCTCCAACTGCTAGGTATGCTAGCGTGAAGGTCTTGAGAACCGGCTGCCCGCTTGCCTCCACTGGAGGATACCTCCACTCCACCCTAGCTTCAGTGAGCCCCTTGTGGAAGCTGTACTCTACAGGCTCTCCAGCTGAGTAGACCCCGTAGAACACGATGCCGCTGAGCTTCCTGAGCGGTATGGCCCTGTAGGCGTAGGTGAACCTCCCCTCCACGAAGGCAAATGTTATCTGCTCAGTCACGTTGATGTCACCGCCATCAAGGACCTCTAGCGTGACCTTGTACTCTGCTATGTAGTAGACCTTGCCATCTGGAGCCAGCGAGGCCACTAGCGCCAGGAGGATGAGGGCTCTAAGCATACTAGGCTAAGGCTCTAGCTGTATATAAGGGTTGAAGCAGGCTAGAGCTGGAGCCCCTTGTAGCTCTCTAGGCTTATCCCTGGGAGCTTGTACCTGGGGTGTGCTTCACTGACCTCCTCTCCCTCCTCTAGCCTGACCTGGGCTTCTGCAGCCATAGCTGCAGCCATGCATGGTGCTGTGATGAGCACGTAGTGCAGTGGCCCCACTATCACGAAGTCCACTCCCTGGGATGCAGCCAGAGCACAGAGGGAGGCTGAAAGCGCCCTCCTAACTGTTAGTGGGAGCTTCCTGGCAGCCCTCCAGCCTGATACAGCGTTGTGAGGACTGCACCCAACTAGGACCCCATGCTTCTCCTTGAGCAGCTTAGCTGCCTTCAAAGCCACCCCGACAGAGGGTATGTCTAAGACTGCTGTGTCAACCCAAGCCTCCTCCACCACCCCCTTAGTCGTGGCCAGGAGCTCCTCAGCAGCCCTAACCCTGCCAGTGGAAGTCAGCGCAAGGTCGTAGCTGAAGGCCATGAGCACAGCCCTCTTCACCCTGTGCTCAGCCATAGCCTCAAGGATTTCCCTGCTTGTCTTAAGGGATATCGAGTTGTAGACCAGCTTGCTCTGAAGCCCTATCTCGCTAGCATACCTCAACCCCTCTAGGGCAGCTTCCTTCGATAGAGGGTCAAGGAGCACAGTTCCCACTGTGCTGGCAGCGAACCCCAGATACGAGGGCACCGCGCCCGCTGAAGGGACTATCACGTCCAAGGCGAACTCCATGCCTACGCTCTCAGCCACCTCAGCAGCCCTGTTGACGAGGTTCTCGGCATCAGCCTTCCTGAAGACCCCCCTCCTCTCATCCACGACCAGCTTGTCCCCCTTATGGAATATGCTCCCGACGATGAGCATGAGAGCTTAAGCCTCCAGCCTTTTAAACACCTAGCTCATGGGAGCAGCATGCAAGTTGAGGAAGCCATATACTCTAGGAGGTCGATCCGCAGGTATAGCCCTCGAGATGTGCCTGATGAGCTTGTTTTGAAGCTCATCGATGCAGCTAGGCAGGCTCCAAGCAGCAAGAACAGCCAGCCATGGGAGTTCATAATAGTGAGAGACCAGGAGGTCAAGGAGAAGCTAGCTCAGCTAGCGCCCTACGGGAGGTTCATCACCCAAGCTCCAGTTGTGGTAGCTGTGGTGACAGACCCAGAGAAGTCAAGGTTCCACATGGTAGATGGCGCGCTAGCTGTCCACAACCTGACGCTAGCAGCATGGGCTCTCGGCTTAGGGACATGTTGGATTGGGACCATGGACCGCGAGAAAGCCAAGGAGATCCTAGAGATCCCAGAAGGCAAGCACCTCCTCACAGTACTGCCCATAGGCTACCCAGCAGAGCGCCCTCAGCTTAGGCCGAGAAGGCCATTAGAGCAGATAACATACCTGGAGAAGTACGGGAGGAAGCTACCCGAGCACCACGGGTGATCCTCTTGAAGAGAGGGCTTAGAGGAGGGTATCTCAAGCTCCTCTCCAACAAGGAGCTTGAGAGCATCCACATGGCCTCGCTAGAGGTGCTGGAGGACACTGGCATGAGATGCGAGTCAGAGATCATACTAAAGGCCTTCAGGGAGATGGGCGCAAACGTAGATGAGAAGGAGAAGAACGTGAAGATCCCACAGCACCTGGTCAAAGAAGCCCTAGGGAAGGCTCCCTCCCAGTTTGTGCTCTGCGGCAGGCTTAGGGAGAACGACATCCTGCTAGAGGGCTCCAGAGTCTACTTCGGCCTAGGCGGAACCCCTACACCATACATCAGAGACCTGGAGACAGGTGAGTTCAGGAGGCCAACTAAGAGGGATGTAGCTGACGCAACCAAGCTGGGAGACGCCCTGGAGAACATAGACTTCATAATGAGCATAGCTGGAGCCTTCGACGTCCCATATCAGGCGGAGTACCTGCATGAGTTCGATGCCATGTTCAGGAACACCTCTAAGCCGATAGTGTACTCTGCTCCAGGCTACACAACAGCTAAGCTGGTCTTGGAGATGGCTGCAGCCATAGCAGGAGGCTTA
>QMWA01000184.1 GCA_003661385.1 Thermoproteota archaeon
GGCTTTGCTGTCCTCGCTTCTCTTGAGTGCTGTGAGTATGAGCTCCCTTGGGAGCTGTAGGAAGCTTTTCTCGAGTGGGAGCTCTCCTCCCTTGCCTTTGAAGGCTATGGCTGTGAGCGGTGTGGTGTAGGCTAGTGCCTCATGGATGCTGCTCCTCCAGTCTCCGCTGTGAGGGATTACTGCGAGCTCAAACGTCATCTCTCTGAGGCACTGTGCTCCAGGTGTTGGGGTGAGGGGGCCTGCTGGCCTCCTTCTGGTCTCCAGCTTCGCCTTGGAGAGGTGGCTTACAGCTCTGTAGAGGGTTATGAGGAGCTCTCCACTTGGCTTAGCCTCATACTCGTGTACTCCCCTCGCAGCTACCATGAAGCCTCTCTTGCCATCTGAGAGGTCTACCCAGGTGAGCATGGGCTGGGTGCTAGCTGGCTTCTCAACCCACCCTTCTCCCTTGGGTGGTGTTCTGCTCCTCTCTGCTACGTGGAAGTGGGTGTCAGCATGCACCTTGCTGCCCTTGATCCCGGTGTCGAAGAGCACTCTGAGCCTGTGGTCTCTAGCTGTGTTCCATACAGTGACCTTGAGCTCAACTCTCTTGGAGCCAGCTGGAACCGCAGCCTCCACCCTGATGGGCAGCTCAACAAGCTTGCTGCTCCTCCCGTTGCCCTCAGCCTTCTCTGGAGCAAGCATCCTGTACTCGAGCTTGAGGATCTGCTTAGCGCAGCCCCTCTCAACTCTGAGGCTGTGTAGCTTGCCTAAGCTCGTGTATACCATGTTTCTCTCAGGAGGGCAGTAGGTGTACTCGTCTCCAACATCACCTTCACTGATGAATGCAAGCCCCCAGTACACCTCGCCAGAAGCCTTGTCAAGGAGCTCTAGTGCCCCGTCAGCTCTAACCCCAGCAGCAACCCACTCGTTCTCAATAAGCCACCTGCTTGCAGCTGGAGCCTGCTCCTCCTGCTGCTCTCCCTCTGCTAGCGTGTAAACCCTGTAGCCTAGTGGTGGAGCCTTGGCTTTGAAGGCTATTTTGACGTGTCCTCCGAAGCTAGCGTCCTCCTCTAGCAGCTGCACCCCAGTAAGCTCTCCTTCAGCAGCTGCCATGGGCTTGAAGGCCTCCCTGGGTATGAAGGCCTCCACCACGTCCTCTCTGGGGTATGGGAGTGGATTGAAGACTAGGATGCAGAGCTCTCCTCTGGGGGCAGCTGTCCTTGAGGCGAGCTGCAGAGCTGCCTCGAAGGCTATGCTGCTAGCTAACCCAATGGCCTTCTCAAGCCTGGCTTCAACCTCCCTGGCCACAGGGTCAGTTCCACAGCCGCATATGCTGTCGTGTGCATGGCACTTCAGGAGGAGCTTCCAGGCTGCCTCGAGGAGCTTGCTGGGGTAGCTGAAGCCTAGGAGCCAGTTTATGGTGGAGAGGGGCTCAGCGTACTTCTCTAGGAGCAGCTGAGCAGTGTAGTTCAGCCTCTTGAGCTGAGGCCTAGCTGACAGGACGCCAGGCAGCAGGTTGAAGTATCTGGCTCCCCTCAGCTCGCCCTCATATATCTTGAGGTCGAGCTTGGCTTCAGCTAGAGCCTTGAGGTACTCTTCTAGGGTTCCCTCCTCGACTTCAGCTCCCATCTCCCTGAGCTTCTCCAGTGCTTCTCCCAGGGGCTGAGGGGGCCTGTGGTCGCAGCCGTGCATGAGCAGGCTGCAAACTGGGTACACTGAGGCCTCCTCTAGGGCTTTCCTGAGCCTCTTGGCTGCCTCCTCCACGTCTGTGTCTACGCCCTCGATGTAGGCTGGGTAGTAGACTGTCTTCCAGCCTCCTGGAGCCTCCCATAGGACTGGAGCCCAGTTCCTGGCGCCAGGCAGTGTGAGGTGCCAGTAGCCGTACACTAGGTTCAGGGCTAGGACCCAGCTGCCGTCAGGTGCTCTCCACTTGAACACTGGCTTAAGCTGCTCCCCCTCGTCACCTAGGCCGCGGGTGAAGACGAAGCTTGATAGGCTGAAGCCTCTGAGCACCTGGGGGAGCTGAGCTGTGTGCCCGAAGGTGTCAGGTAGGTAGCCCACTTTCATGCATCCTCCAAGCTCCTCAGCCACCTTCATCCCAGTCAGCAGGTTCCTGATCAAGGACTCTCCGCTCACCAGGAACTCATCAGGCTGAGTGTACCATGGGCCTATGAGGAGCTTGCCTTCGCGGACAAGCTTGGACACGAGCCTCCTGTCCTCAGGGTACACCTCAAGGTAGTCCTCGATGAGCGAGGACTGCCCGTCGAGCGTGAAGAACCTCATCCTGCCGCTGGAGAGGAGCTCAAGAGCCCTCTTAAGCACCCTAAGGAACCTAGCTCTATACTCCTCGAAGCTCAAGTACCACTCTCTATCCCAGTGGGTGTGGGAGACTAGCAGCCCCTTCAAGCGTCCACCAGCAGCCCCCATCCAGCGCAGTTAAAATACCAGCTGCAAGCGCAGCAAGCAGGGTGGAAAATGGTGGAGTGGCTAGAAGAGGCGTGGCTAGCCACCTGGCCCTATGGTGGGTGGCTTGGAGGCTATTACGCTGCTGGCTCTCTGGGTTGACCTGCTGGCCTGTTGTGGATGCCACTCTAGGGCTACGAGGCCAGCTCCCACCCTGCATCCAGGTTGCCTAGTGGAGCTCTCTTCACAGCGATCTCAGCCCTCTGAAGCCTTCACCACAGCACTCGGATGCAGTGTACATGTGGCTGTCTCCTACAGCTGTCTCAGGTGAAGAGACCACTTTGATGCAGGTTGGTCTGTGTCTCTTGGGCTCACGTCACCCTCTGAGTGAGAGCGTGGCTGAGAGGAGTATGGCTAGCAGGGTCAGTAGGGCTAGAGCTCCTGTGCTCCTGTCTCTGTTAGCTAGGCTCCTGGCTGCTAGCAGCAGTAGTGCTGAGGAGGGTGTGGCTGCTATCACAGCTAGCCCTAGCTTAGATACCCACCTGAGCTCCTTTGGGAGCCCTAGGCCTAAGGCTACTGTCAGGAGCCCTGCTATAGCTCCTATTCGGAGGGCAGCTGACATGTCTCCACGCAATCTACCACCCTATTAGCCTGAGGGCTGCGTACATGAGGACTAGGGAGAAGGCTAGCCTTATGTAGGTGGGCTTAAGCCTCTTGAGGGTTTTTGCTCCGATTGTTGCGCCAGGGGCTACGCCTAAGGCGAGCCCGAGCACGAGCACTGGGTCAACGAGGCCCTTAGCCAGGTAGACTATGCCACCTGAGGAGGCAGTTAACCCGACCATGAAGGAGCTGGTGGCTACAGCCTCCCTGATTGGGATGCTCATGATGAGGTTCATGACAGGGACCTTCAAGACTCCTCCACCTATCCCAAGCATCCCAGACGCGACTCCAGCGATGAAGGAGGCTGCAGCCCCGAGATGGAGGTTCCTAAGCCTCCCTACGCCCTCAGCCTCCTCAGCTCTGAGGAGGGGCTTCAAGATGATCATGATGGAGACAGCTATCAGGCCGAAGCCGAGGATCCTCCTCACGACCCCAGAGGGCAAGCTGACTGTTATGTTAGCCCCGAGGATTGCTCCAAGCGCTGTAGTAGGCTCAAGGCTCAAGGCAGCCTTCAAGTTCACGAGCCTCTCCCTGAGGTAGACAGATGAGCTGAAAGCTGAGGTGACAACTATGGTGAGGAGGCTAGAGGCTACAGCAACCTTAACATCAACCCCAAGCACAAGAACCA
>QMWA01000185.1 GCA_003661385.1 Thermoproteota archaeon
GCCTATGAGCTCCCACCAGAACCACACTAGATCTGGGAAGGCATGCCTGATGCCTGTTGGAGGAAGCTTCCCATGGCTACTGAAAACGTAGCTGCCATACTGGCTGGAGTTCCCCCACATCCACGCGGCATGTATGTCTATTAGCCCCTCTTCCAAAGCGGAGGCAACGAACTCGCCTCCAGGCATCTTCTTCACGCGAACAAGGTAGCCTGCCTCATCTAAGGCGTCTAAAGCCAAGTAGTCTAGCGTGTATGCCCCCACTATGATGTACTCCACCTGAGGGAGCCTGTAGCCTGCCTGAATGCAGGTAAGCTTCCCTGTGACATCCCTCACCTTACTCATGTTCCTGGAGACTACCGTAGCAATGTCCTTGCTTAGCTCCTCTATCAGAGGCTGAAGCCTATACTGGTCTTCTAGCGTGAATATGGTGAAGGCAGGCTTATACAGAGTCTTGCCATCAGCCTGAACCTCCTCCACATACCTACAGCTAAGCATCTTCTCGATATGCTCTGTGATGAGGTCAGTAGGGAGGTCGAGCTCTGCTGAGAGCTCTCTGATGGACATTGGCCTCTCGTTGATGAGTGGGATGATCTTCTGAGCTACACGGTGGCGGAGGACAACGTATGGGCTACAGGATCTATCTCCTTTGAAGCAGCCGCTTGCCGCTATCTGGAACCTCCCCCTGCCCATATGTGGCTGCATACGCTGTGTGTAGTCAAATGTTGCTCACATGATGTGACTTCATAGCTGGCAGCTAAGCTCTGCTAAGCCTGTTGACACAGGAGAACAGCACTTGAAAATAGGGGGCGGAGGCTAGGTGATGCTATAGGTGGTCTTGCCATGGCACCTTAGCTACCCATGTAGTGTACTCCTCTCCGTCCCTTCTGATTGGAGGCTTCTTGACAACCTCCATCTCTATGAGCTTTCTTGAAGCCATGATACGTGTAAGCATGTAGATTGCGTTGAGTGCTTCACTTAAGTCTATGCCGTTTCTAGCTGGGGAAAGCTTGCTGTAAGTGTCCTCTATCTTAGAGTACTTCTCTCTCAGAGTGGCTACTACGCCCTGGCATATCGCTTTAGCAGCCTCTCTTATGAGCTTGATGTCACTCCTTGAGAATATGGGGGCAGCGAGCTCTACTCTAGTGTTCTCACCAGACCCTACGATGCTCACATACTCCAGGTCATCTAGGATGTGTAGGTCACGTATGAGGTCTATCTCATCTATCTGCAGCCGGCTAGCGAGCTCCCTGATAGGCAGTGAGCCATCAATCAGCTCGAATAGGATGTCCCCAATCCTCTCAACCCACTTGTTGACTTTCGATTGACCCACGACCCTCTTCCAGAACCACGCAATGTCTGGGAACACGCTCCTGACTTTCCACGGGATCTCTGCCTTCCCATAGCTAGCGAATACGTACTCACCATACTGGTCGAAGTTCCCCCAAGTCCACTCGTCTTCTAAGTCTACTAGGCCCTCCTCTAGAGCTGAGACTATGAAGCTCCCTCCTGGCATGTCCTTGTACTCGATGACGTAGCCCTCGTCTCTTAGGGCTTTGGAAGCCAGCAAGTTCAGCGTGTACGCTACTACAACTATGTACTCTGTCTGGGGGAGCTCGTATCCTGCCTTGATGCACCTGACCTGCTTTATGGCTTCTCTCACCTTAGGCATGCTCTCAGCTACGACTGTAGCGATGTCGCTGCTCAGCTCCTCTATCAGAGGCTGAAGCCTACGCTGATCCTCTAGCGTGAGTATAGTGAAGGCAGGCTTATACAGAGTCTTGCTATCAGCCTGAACCTCCTCCACATACCTACAGCTAAGCATCTTCTCGATATGTTCCTTGATCATGTCTTCGGGTAGGTCGAGCTCTGCTGAGAGCTCCTCTATAGCCATGGGCTTCTCGTTGATGAGTGGGAGGATCCTCTGGGCAACATGATGGCCGAGGATAGTGTAGGGGTTGCAGGTATAGTCTTTAAAGGAGCCAGACACAGCTATCTGGAGCCTTCTCCTCCTGCTCATACACGGCTGCGGTTTGTGTATGTAGTTAAGTGTTACTCACGTTATGTGACTTCAAAGCAGGTGACTACTATGGTGTATGTTATAGTAAGCTATATTGTATGCTCTATTGTGTTATCTTTATGTGAACCTATAGCTATATGTCTGGTGTAGGCTAAAAATAAATGTGGGAAGTTTAGGCTACTCTGGCCACCCTAGCTTCTTCCTCTTCTCCTTTATGTGCTCTATCATGGCTTGCGCAGCCTTTACTGGGTCTGGCTCTACGTAGAACTTCCCTCCTACCAGCTCTTCTGCTTTGCTCGTGAGTATCTCTACTACTGTCTTGCTTCCTAGGACTGGTGGTATTGTGCCTAGGTGCACTAGGATCCCTGATGCTACGAAGTAGGCTCCTATTGAGACTGCTTTCTCGCTCATCCACTCTGGGGCTGATCCTGCTACCGGCAGGTCTGGTATGTCTACTCCGAGGTGGTCTGCTAGTGCTCCTAGGACTAGTAGCATTCTTGAGCAGTCTACGCAGCTTCCCATGTGTAGGCATGGCGGTATCCCTAGGGCTTTGCAGACCTCCTTTAAGCCTGGACCTGCTAGCTCAGCTGCTTCAGGCTTCAGCAGCCCGTGCTTGCTCATTGCTATTGCCCAGCATCCTGTCCCGACTACGAGTATGTCGTTTTTGATGAGCTCCTTTGTTAGGGTTACGTGGCTGTTGTCATGCCTTACCTTGGGGTTGACGCAGCCTACTACGCCTGCTATGCCCTTGATCTTGCCCTCCTTTAGGGCGTTTGCCAGCGGGTCTAGTGTCCCTCCTAGTGCCTCTAGTATTGCTTCGACGCTGAACCCTGCCATGAGCTCCATCTTCTCCTCTGGTATCTGCACCTTCTCCTTTATCCTGTTGGGGAAGTTCTCTACTGCTATCCTGACTATCTTCTTTGCTATCTCGTCTGCGTGAGCTGGCTCGAACTCTATGTGGAGTGCACCTGGGATGTGTGCCTTAGGCTCTGTTGTGATGACTTTCGTGTGATAGCATGAAGCCACATCCACTATGGCTGGCATTATGCACTGGTAGTCTACTACAACAGCCTCTAGTGCCCCTGTTATTATGGCTAGCTCCTGCTGGAGCATGTTCCCTGCGATGGGGACCCCAAGCCTCATGAGGACCTCGTTGCCTGTGCAGCACATACCAACTACGTTTATCCCCTCCTCTGCGCCCAGCTTCTTCGCTAGCTCAACTAGCTCTGGGTCTTCTGCTGCCTCAACTATCTTCATTGAGAGCACTGGGTTGTGGCCGTGTACTAGTATGTTGACTGCCTTCTCCTTGAGGACTCCGAGGTTTGCTACAGCCTTCAGGGGCTTTGGTGTCCCGAACATGATGTCGCTTAGCAGGGTTGCCATCATTGAGCCGCTCCAGCCGTCTGCTAGGGCGCATCTCAGCCCCTGGGCTATCAGGCTGAGTGGATCTGCGTCAACTCCCATGTGTGTCCTGTGCATTATCTCAGTTATCTCCCTGTCTATTGCCCTTGGCATTATCCCTATCTTCTTCCAGACTTGCTTCCTCTTCTCTGGAGCTAAGGCCTCAACCAGCTTTAGGGGCTCTTCTCCTGGCTTCCCGAACTCCATCTCTAGGATCTTGGCCAC
>QMWA01000186.1 GCA_003661385.1 Thermoproteota archaeon
CTTGGTGAAGGGCTGGATAAAGCTACACAACAGAGGCAGAGCCAAGAGAAAGCCAGAGATAACGAGGAGGACGGTCTACATCAAGAGCACGCTGTTTAGAGTCAAGGGCGATAAGCTCATCATTAGGATAGTCGCCAGGGAGCGCTACCTTGAGGTGGACCTGTCGAGGTTCGACTACCTGCCCAGGGACTATGACTCCATCGGCGGCCTGCTGTTGACCGATGACAGGCTCTACATCACGTTCAAGCGCTCTGCAGAGCCAAAAGAGCCCAAGGGGTGGTCAGCCTTCGACGTGAACGAGGCGAACATTACCGAAGCGAGAGACGGAGACGGAGTGATCAGGTACGACCTGAGGGAGCTTTATCACATCCACAGGGTCTACGAGGAGAAGCGCCGGAGGATTCAGGCGCTCAGGAAGACCCACCCGAGGAGATCCAAGAGGCTCATGGAGGAGTACGGCAGGCGGAGAGGAACAGGGCTAGAGACTTCCTGCACAAGCTGACCACCAGGATAGTCGGGGAGTTAGCCTCGCTGAACTACGGGATCATCCTAGAGGATCTGAACGGGATAAAGAAAAGAACTGCGAGGAAAGGGAAGGCAAACAAGAAGATTAGGCGCAGGCTGAGCAAGTGGGACGCCCGGATGTTCCAGTTCATGCTGGCCTACAAGGCCGCCTGGGCTGGCCTGCCAGTGAGGTTCGTGAATCCCGCCCACTCCTCCAGAACCTGCCCCGTGTGCTCAGGCCGCTTGAAGGCCTATCAGGGCAGGCTCATGCGGTGCGAGGGCTGCAGCCTCATCATAGACCGGGACGAGGCCGCGGCTCTCAACCTTCGGATGCGGGGCGCCTGGGGTTCCCCCGAGGGGGGGATCTACGGAGATGATGCCCAAGGGAGGCGTCTGTCTACAGACGACGTCTCTCGAACCCATCTTCTCTCAGCTTGGCGTAGACTACCCCAGCTACCTCGCCATCTACCTCAGCTACCAGCACAGCTGCCCTCTTATCCTGAAGCCAGGTGTCATAGTAGTGTGGCCAGTAGTCTCCCCAGCTGAATGTCCGGGATGTCAGCTCCAGCACCTGCCTCTTGTCGCTTAGGCGAGCTAGCCTAACCTGTAGCATGCAGCATTCCCAGCACCCCCCTTTAAATAGGTACCTAGCTAAGGCCTATGGTGCTCTCAATGAACCTGTTCCTGATGATAGGGCTGGCAGTGTTCACTGGGATAGTAGGTGGGAAGCTAGCTGAGAGAGCTGGTGTACCTGAGCTCATTGGGACAGTGCTCGTCGGCCTGGTCTTCGGGGAGTCTGTGCTGGGGTTCTTCCAAGCTCACACGCTGGACTCTCTTAAGCCCATAGTGGACTTGGCTCTAGCCTTCTTCGGGTTCTTCATCGGAGCTGAGCTCAAGGTGTCTGAGCTTAGGGGGATGGGGAGGGAGATAGTGTCCATCCTGTTCTCAGAGGCCTTGCTCACGTTTGCTGTGGTGTCCGCTGGAGTATACCTGTACACTAGGCAGCTTCACATGGCCTTGCTCTTCGGTGCGCTAGCTACCTCAACAGCTCCAGCTGCTACAGCAGATGTCCTCTGGGAGTACAGGGCTAAGGGGAAGCTCACGACGACCATAATGGCTATGGTTGGGCTGGATGATGCTGTAGCCATACTCGTGTTCTCCCTGGCGAACTACCTAGCTATAAGGGAGATCACTGGGACTGCAGCTGAGCTGTCAGCCTTCATAGGGTTCTTCTTCCACGAGGTGGGGTTCGCTGTGGCCTTAGGTGCTGTCATGGGGCTTCTGCTCGTTGCCTCAGTAAGGCTGCTCCAGAAGACCAGGGACATATTCCTGGTTGCGATAGGCTGTGTGATAATGTGCAGCGGGCTAGCTGAGTACCTCGAGGCCTCAGAGGTCCTCTCCAACATGATAGTTGGCCTGGTCTTCTCTAACCTCTGTGTGAAAGCTGAGAGCTCACTTTACACGGTCAGAGAGCTGACGTCGCCGCTTTTCACACTCTTCTTCGTGCTAACTGGTGCTAGGCTCAATGTCTTCCTGCTGACTGAGCTAGGGGTGATGGGGCTGATATACCTGGGCGCCAGGGTCACTGGAAAGACGCTTGGAGCGAGCTTTGGGGCATGGGCCTCCAAGGCAGCTGAGCCAGTCAGGAGGTACATAGGCTTCTGCCTCTATTCTCAAGCTGGGCTGACGATAGGCTTAAGCAGCTACCTCTACCATGAGCTCAGTGAGCTTGGTGAGCTCGCAGCTAAAGTAGGCTTGAGCATCCTGAACACCATAGTAGCCACATCCCTGGTCTTACTGATGTTCGGGCCACTCTGCTTGAAGTATGCTGTGACTAAGGCAGGTGAAGTGGAGGCTATAAAGAGGGAGGAGCTGGTCTTCGAATACTAGGCAGTCCTCCTCCTGCTCTCATCCATCTTCTCCATGGCCTTAAGCCTCTTCTGCCTCTCAATCTCCTTAACAACAGCCTGCCTGAGGTACTCCGGCCAGTTGACGGTCTTCTTGAGCTTCAGGTACTCCTCATACAGTTCCTTAGGAAGCCTGAATGAGACTACAGGCATACTTCAGACACCAACAGGGTATGTAGTACTCGTATAAAAAGTATCGTCAATAGGCAGTTTAACATCCATGTGCTACAGCTCAGATAGCCCCTAGTCCTGAAGCGGACTGCAGCTGCCTAAGCCTACTAGGAGCTGGCAGCAAGCCGAGCACGGAGCTGGGCTTAGGGCAGCAGGCCCTCCAGCCTGCTGAACACCTCCTTAGCCTCTAGGAGAGCTGCCTCCAGCTCCCTCAGCATCGAGTCTACGTCCTCTGCACCAGGCTTGTACCCTAGCTCTATGTCACGCTTCAGCTGGTGCAGCCTGCCAGCTAGCATGACTAAGCTGACTATGGTGAGCATCAGCTTCCTGGATAGCTCCTCTCCAGCTGCCTCTGGAGGCACCTTGGAGGCTATGCTAGCTAGCTTCCTAGCAGCCTCATGTGCCTTTGACTCAGCTTCACTTAAGGTGTCTGTGAGCCTCAACCCCCCTAACCTCCCTCAGCATAGGCTTAAGGACCCTCCAGGCCCCGCTAACCCTCTCCTCAACCCTCTCGCATAGCCTAAGCACCTCTCTACTCAGGTAGGTGACCTCCTCTCTAGGAGGCTTAAAGCCCTTGGAGATGTCTTCAGCAAGCTGGCTGACCCTACCCTTGTAGAACAGCGCTTCAAGGAAGTCTGCTAGGCAGCTGCTTAGGACAGGCTCGAGCTTCTCGCTGAGCTCCCTGAGCTTCTCCTCTCTGCTGGCCTCAGGCAGGCCTTTAGCTGCCTTGATGAGGCCCCTCACGAGGCTATATGCCTCGAAGACAGCCATTATGTCTATTAGGGATGAGGTGAGGCGGCCTCTAGCAGCATCGAGCTCGCTGCTCAAACACCTACACCAGCAAGCCAGCTGGAAGCTGGTATTTTAAGTGTGCAGCCAGCTCCAGGAAGCTGCCACTGAAGCCTCAGGCTCAAGGCATGCACGTAGCTGGCAGCACAGCCTCCGAGGCCAGCCTTAGGCTAAGGCCCGTCTGCTGCATGCTCCAGCTGGCATGCAGGCTGCTACAGCTTCAAGCAGAGGCGAGGCTGCTACACATGGTGCAGAGGCCATAGGC
>QMWA01000187.1 GCA_003661385.1 Thermoproteota archaeon
TGGCAGCCGCTACAATTATACAATCTTATGTAGTCAGGAGCTTCCCTCTTAGCTCAAAGCTAGTTCCTATTATGTCAGGCCTATAGAACTCGACAGCATCAAATACCTGGAATATAACCCGCACACCCTTAGACACACGCTCAGCTTTCACTCCAAGCTTAGCAGCCTTAGCCTGCAGCTCGAATATGGATATGAGGCTCAACTTCACATCATCGATAGAAAATGTAGTTCGACTATCAAGACACGCCTTCAGGATATCTGGCTCGATCTCAATTCCCACCATTGGCAAGAGGTATGTCGTATCAAGTATCATCGCTCATCGAGAAGATTTGCTTGGAGCAGCACTAGCATGAGGGACACCAGCCATGGTGTGGGCTCCAGCTCTCCTAGCCTCAAAGCCGACATCCTTAGCCTCAGCTAGAGAAGCCGCATGTTTTCTAGCGTGTAAGCTCTCAATGTGCAGGGCTTTCATAGGGTGCTATAGAGGCTGGGCGGCTGAGTAGCTTGGTGTCCACTTTTTTGCATAAGGAATTTAACTGTGAGCATCTGCTAGGGCATGTGGTGGTGTGGTGTGAGTGAAGAGAAGGAAGCTAGGAAGCCTGGTAAGGGGGCGAGTGACGTAGAGGAACTCAGGGAAGTGCTGTCTGTGGTCAGAGGTGAGATCCCAGCACTCCTCAGGGAGGTAATTGGGCCTCTGAGAGAGCTAATGACCTTAACTTACACTCCAGAGCAAGCTAGGGAGAGGGCTAGAGCTATAGCCGCATTCTATAAGGAGCTCACAGACGCTGGGATTCCTAAAGAGGACGCGCTGCAGCTTGTTAGAGATAACTTCATCAACCCAATGGCCCTCATACGTGGAGTGTTCTCTGAGAGGAGGCATAGAGCAGAAGAAGAGGAGGAAGAGTAGTGGTTGCTGGGCTGAGGAGGTTAGTGAGAGCGCTTAGAGCTGTAGTGGAGCTTGCTGCCCTGTTAGCTGCCCTAGCTGCCATAGGGGCTAGAGTGCTGCTTGTGCTGGCTGAGATGAGGTGGAGATGGTGGAGGGCTAGGAGGGCTGCTGAGCATGAGCTCAGGAAGGCTGGTGTTGGCTGCATTGAGGAGCTTGCTGAGGTCTGTGTTGGCCCTAAGCCTACCTTATCCATGCTAGGTGCCCTCATTGGAGGCATTAGAGCGCGTGGAAAGGAAGCTAGATGAGCTAGCTAGGAGGGTTGAGAGGATTGAGGAGCTCATTGAGGAGGCTGGTGTAGCTGAGGCAGCTGAAGCCCTAAGGCTTGTTAAAGCCTTGATCTCGAGGTATGCTCAGCTCGTGGAGATCATAGGCGCAGTGAGGGAGGCTACAGAGCACCCAGCAGTCAGAAGAAGCGACATGTCAAGGCACATCGTGGACATCCTGGGCAGGCTGGGGCCGATGAACATAAGCCAGCTGACAGCTCAGCTGAGGAGGGAGAGAGGGACAGCATCAAGGAGGATAGTAGCTAAGAAGCTCAGGGAGCTAGAGGAAGCTGGGCTAGTAGAGAGGCTAGAGGGCGGGAAAGCTAGAGGGAAGGTCTACAAGCTGAGGAGGAGCACTCAGCCTGATGCCTGAAGGCACATCAGCTATAGGTTTAAATCACAAGACAGCTGTGTCAGTCTGATGTCTATGAAGAGGATAGGGAAGATAGCTAGGGTGAGGAGAAAGAGGATAGGGAAGATTAGGCACTTGAGGTCTGGTCGAGATGGGCGTGAGGGTCAGGGTTAGGATTAGAGCTGTAGGCAAAGAGGTTGAGACTTCTGCCTTAGTTAACACAGGGTTTGAAAGCAATCTGCCTGAGGTCATACTCCCTACGCCAGTAGCTGAGAGGCTTGGGCTTTACCCTGAGTTCAAGCCTGGCACTAGGGCAGAGGAGTATAGTGTGGTTGGAGGAGAGACTATAGTAGGCTACATGGTGCCAGCTTCAGTGCACATTCAGGTGGTAGCTGAAGACGTGGAGAGCAGCCCTATCCTGGCTTCAGCGACTATATTGCATGGAGAGGAGGAGGTTATAATAAGTGATAAGCTAGCTGAAGACCTTGAGATAGTGGTCTTAGCTCCAGCTAGTGGACTATGGAGGTTCAGATGGGATCCCAGTGGGTTAAAGAGGCCCAGTGCCCCAAAAGAGAGGTGGAGTGGGAAGTAAGCAGCATGTGTGAGCTCCTGTTGGTGAGAGCTTATGCAGCTGCTGGAAGATGTTAGGAGTGTGTTTGAGAAGAGGAGGTGGGTTTCACTAGCCTACCTGTTTGGCTCTAGAGCTAGGGGAGATGCTAGGGAAGACAGCGACTTTGATTTCGCTGTCCTGGCATCAGGTAAGCCTAGGGGGTGGGGGTTGGAGAGCTTCAAGCTGAGCTTGTCAAGGTGCTTGGTACAGCAGACGATAAGGTTGATGTATTGCTGCTAAATGATGCTCCACTCGACCTAGCTTACAAGGCCATATCAGAGGGGGTTCTCGTCTTTGAGAGGAGCAGGGAGGAGAGGGTTAGGTATGAGGAGTGGGTGCTCAGGATGTACCTTGACTTCAAGCCCTCCCTAGAGAGGTACTATAGGACTCTGGTGAGGCGGTTAGTTGGCTAAGATGAAGGAGTACGCTGAGCTAGTTGAGTCTAGGCTACTGGATCTAAGGGAGATCCTGGCTAGAGCAAAGAGCCTAGAGGAGTTCAGGAGGCCTTGGATCCTGTATAGCACGCTTCACGTGATCCAGAGCTGCATTCAGGCTCTGCTGGACATGAGCATCCACCTGATAGCTGAGCTCGGAGCAAAGAAGCCATCGACCTACAGGGAGACAGCTGAGATCCTAAGGAAGCTAGGCGTGCTAGACAGTGAGCTGGCAGAGAAGTTTAGCGGCATGATAGGGTTCAGAAATCTGCTAGTACATCAGTATGCCAGGGTAAGCGTAGAGGAGGCATATAGGATAGCAAGAGAGGAAGCTGAGAGGGACATAAGAGAGGTGCTCAAGGCAGTGCTCAAGAAAGCAAGGGAAGCTGGAGTAGACCCCTAGAGCTTAGCTTCAGCCACCCATATAGCATATTCTCCTCCATCTAGCCTGGCAGGAGGCCTCCTGATGACCCCTCTCTCGAGGAGCTTCTCTAAGCCTAGGGAGAACACGGTGTGGTAGATCTCGTTGAAGGCTTCACGTATGTCTATGCCATTTCTAGCTGGAGAGGTCTCCCTGTAAGCCTCCTTTACCCTATGGTACTTGCCCTCTAGCGTAGCTATGAAGTCCCTGTGGACTGCTGCAGCAGCATCCTCTATCAGCTTGACATCCTCTCTAGTGAACGCTGGGGCAGCAAGCTCTACCCTAGCTTTCTCACCAGAGCCTACTATCGTGGTGTAGCCTAGCTCACTTAAGAGAGCTATGTCACGTAGGAGGTCGACTTCATCTAGCTGAAGCCTGTTGGCAAGCTCTCTGACAGATAAGGGGCTGCTGGCAAGCTCCATCAGAGTCCTCCCAAGCCTCTCAACCCACCTGGTGAGCTTCGAGGAGCCTACGAGCCCCCACCAGAACCGCACTAGATCTGGGAAGGCATGCCTGATGCCTGCTGGAGGAAGCTTCCCATGGCTACTGAAAACGTAGCTGCCATACTGGTTGGAGTGCCCCCACA
>QMWA01000188.1 GCA_003661385.1 Thermoproteota archaeon
ATCCAGTTCAATGCATTTGGCGGAGACGACTGGAGCACACTCAGGTCTGCAGGGTCTGAGATATCAGACTATGTGAACAGGCATACACATGTCACACTTGATACGGGGCAGGTAATATTCGGAGATACAACTACAATGACAGCAGATGGCCCATGGCAGTACGAGCTCTATAAGCTGAGTGGAAACAAGTGGGTGAATAGCGATGTGGAGGCTGAGACTGGAGCTGGAATAGTCCCATATGTGTTCAGGAGAAAGAGCTATGTCAACGCGGTGCAGTGGACTATAGGGCTTGAAGTAGCTCTGCTAGTTAAAGACAAGTGGAGGCTGTGCCTCTCAACAGACCATCCGAACGGAGGGCCATTCACAGAGTATCCGAGGATAATAGCTTGGCTCATGAGCAAGGAGGCTAGAAGAAGAACACTTAGGAGGATACACTCAAAGGCAGCTAAGAGGAGCATATTAGATGAGCTGGATTACGAGTACAGCCTCTATGACATAGCTATAGTTACTAGAGCAGCACCAGCTAAGATTCTAGGGCTGAAGAATAAGGGGCATCTTGGTATAGGGGCAGATGCAGATATAGCGATATACGACCTCAACCCAAAGGAGGTAGACTTCTCAAGGGACTATAAGGCTGTTAGAAAAGCATTCAGGAGGGCAGCATACACCATCAAGGATGGGAAGGTTGTTGTAAAGGATGGTGAGATAGTAAGCTCGCATATTGGGAGGACTTACTGGACAAAAATCACGATGAAGGACCCAAGCCAGGTAGATCAGCTGGTAGATGAGATAAGAGACAGGTTCCAGGAGTACTACACGGTATCACTGTCTAACTACCCAATCAGTGAAGAGTACCTGCATAGGGGAGAGCCAATTAATGTGAAGGCTGCTATATGAGGTGACGTGCATGGAGGTGAGGCTCTACAGGCCAATTAAGAGAGGGGAGCTGATCAAGCTCGAGGATGACAGGAGCATAGTGCTATTTAGGCAGATAATGCTCAGGAAGTACGTCCTCAAGTTGGACAAGGAGAAGTGTGTCGGCTGCGGTATATGTGCAGACATGTGCCCTAAGTGGGCTATAACGTACTATCCAGCTAAGTTTGATGGGATTAAAAGGGTATCTGAGAGGCCTAGGATAGACTTCGAGAGCGACAAGTGTGTCTTATGTGGGACATGTGTGACCATATGCCCGATGAGAGCCATAACACTGACACTAAACGACGAGGAGTGGATCCCAGTCATGAAGAACAATGTGTTCTACACTGTAGCTGTCAAGGCCTTAGAAAAGAGGTACATTGAAGAGGAGGGGGAGGGCACCTCCCTCTAAGAAATTTTTTCTAGGTACTTTGGTGGTATGAAGTTATCGTTTAAGCCCATTTCATCTGGACTAAAGCCCATTGCTAGACCTATCAGCTGAGTTATGAAGGCTACGGGAACTGGCTTGTCGAGTAGACCTTTGCTCATGAGTTCACGCTGGCCTGTATCGAACTGGAAGTGGCAGAAGGCGCACGGCGTCACTATGACGTCTCCTCCAGCTCTCTTTATGTTGCGTACCTTCTCTAGTGTGAAATCTAGAGCGACATCTAGCCTACCTGCTCTCACACCTCCACCTGCTCCACAGCACATAAGCTTATCTAGGTAGTCTATGCTCTCTGCTCCTGTGAGCTCGACTAGCTCATCCAGGTAGGTTGGTGCTTCGGGTGAGCCATGTCCTCTTATCTTGCTCGGCTTCAGGAAGTGACACCCGTAGTGGACAGCTACCTTTAATCCCTTAAGAGGCTTCTTCACCCTCTTCTTGAGTTCTTCTGCCCCAACGTCCTCTAGTAGAACTTCAGTAACGTGCTTCACCTCGGTTCTCCCTTCATATCTCCTCCCTATCTTTGCTAGAACCTCATTTACAGCTTCTCTCCTGACTACATCCTCTAGCAGGTGGTGAGCTTCCTGTAGGGAGCCATAGCAGCCATTACATGTGACTACTATCTTGGCATCTAGGTCTTCAGCCAGATCCAGGTTACGTGCTGCAAGGATAAGCCAGTTCCACAGGTCGAAGCTTCCAAAGACCCCGGGTGCAGGACAGCAGGAAGCACCATTAAGCTCTATTACCTCTACACCAAGCTCTTTAAGGACTATTTTGGTAGCAGCCTCTATTCCAGGATATCTGAGTGGTGTGATACAGCCAAGAAAGTAAGCATATCTCAAGCTATCACCTCTGGATTTTCTTGAGGAAGCCGTCGATCTCGATTATCTTCTGGACTTCACTGAGAGCCTTGGGATAGCTTAGAGTTGTCGGTGGAACCGGTAGGAGACCTAGTCTCTTCCGCTTCTCTTTTACCTCATCTGTTATAGGTATTGCGTGGCCTATTTTCGCGAAGTTTCGGGCTACAGCTAGGTGCCGCTCAAGAGCATATCCCTCTTCGAATGCTATGTTCCTTATTATTCTGATTACATCAGTGGTAGCCACACCTCGTGGACACCTCTCCTGGCATGTATAGCATGTTGTGCAGTTCCATAGAGTCTCGTCTGAAAGCACTGCTTCCCTCATGCCAAGCTGCGTCTTCCTTATTATGTGGCGTATCCTCCAGGCGGTTCTTCTCCCAGAGGGGCAGTCACCTACACAAGTGCCACACTGTATGCATGCATATAGTGTCTTAAGCTCTTCCTCGGGGAATATCCTGCTACCCCTCTTTATAACCTCATCGGCGAACTCCCAGCTAGCCTGTAATACCACTACTTGCCTGCTTACAGCAGACAATGCAGTCACCTGCCTCGCTTGGGGGCCTCTTTAGAGCTTAACTTTTTAACGTTTAGGGTCTAAACTGAGCTTCAGCTGCAATAATCGATGGAAGTCTGATACCGTTCAAAAGACGCTGAGGGTACTCTAAGAGACTAGTTTGAGTACAAAACCTAACTGGAGGTCTAAGGACTGAGTACATAAGAAGTACTTAAAAATAGGCTAGGGTGGTGGCCCGCAGAGACTGCTAAATGGTGTTTCGTTTGAAAAGCGGAGAGGAGCTTCGCATTGGTGTGTTTATCTGCCACTGTGGTACAAATATTGCAGGAGTTATCGACGTGAAGAAGCTTGCAGAGTACGCTAGAACGCTTCCAAATGTTGTTTTCGCGATAGACGAGAGGTACATGTGCTCCTCCACTGGACAAGAGCTCCTTAAGGAGAAAATAAGAGAGCTAGGGTTGAATAGAGTGGTCGTGGCAGCTTGCTCACCTAGGCTCCATGAGGTGACCTTTAGGAACGCCTTGAAGGAAGCTGGGCTTAACCCCTACCTGCTTGAGATGGCTAACATAAGGGAGCACTGCAGCTGGGTTCACAGCAAAGCACCTGACGCAGCTGAAGAGAAAGCTAAGGGGCTGGTTGCTGCTGCAGTTGCTAAGGCGACATATTTGGAGCCTCTAGAGCCTCCGGAGTTCCCAGTAAGGCGAGCAGCACTCGTGATAGGAGGGGGCATAGCAGGGATACAGGCAGCTCTAGACCTAGCTAACGAGGGCTTTAAGGTGTACATGGTTGAGAAGTCCCCCACAATAGGAGGGAAAATGGCACTACTAGACAAAACATTCCCAACACTAGACTGCTCC
>QMWA01000189.1 GCA_003661385.1 Thermoproteota archaeon
GGGTAGGTTGGGACTTCATCTACTAGCTGGGAGAGCTTAGCGCCCTCCTTGGAGAGGACTTCAGCCATCTTCATGCAGGCGTAGACTGCGTCGTCGAACCCGTAGACTTCCTGGAAGTAGAGGTGGCTGCTCTCCTCTCCGCCTAGTAGTGCGTTGAGCTCCAGCATCTTGTCCATTATGTACGCGTGCCCAACTCTGCTGACCACAACCCTGCCTCCTAGCTTCTCTATGTACTCTGTTACAGCCATCGAGGATGCTACGTCAACTACTATGGTGCCACCAGGCTTCCTCCTCAGGTAGTATCTTGCGAAGACTGCTGTAGCCACATCTCCTCTCACAACCCTGCCGAGGTCGTCTACGAACACAGCTCTGTCGCCGTCTCCGTCGAATCCGCAGCCGTAGTCTGCCTTGGAGGCCTTGACCAGCTTAGCTAGCTCACCTAGGTTCTCTGGCTTGGGCTCAGGGTCGTGGGCTGGGAACCTGCCGTCTGGCTCCATGTTGATTCCTAGTGTGCTGCAGCCTATGGCCTTCAAAGCCCTCTCGGCTATCGGCCCGCATACGCCGTTTCCAGGGTCTAGGGCGACCTTAAGCCCCTTCTCAGCTGTGACTGTGCTGGCTGTGTGCTTTAGGTAGTCTTCTAGGGCGCTCCTCTCCTCTAGGCTGCCTCCACCTGGCTTGCTGTACTCCCCTGAGAGGGCTATCCTCCTTATCTCCTCCATCCCCATGCCCTCTCCGCATATGTAGCCTTTCTCCCTGCAGAGCTTGAAGCCATTCCACTCAGGTGGGTTGTGGCTTGCTGTCACCATCACCCCGCCAGCTAGGCTCCAGTGTGCTACAGCAAAGTAGAGCACTGGGGAGCTGCAGACCCCTATGTCAACGACCTTCAGGCCCCCTTCAACCAGCCCCTTCACCAGGCTGTCTCTGAGAGGCTTGCTGCTGACCCTCACATCCCTCCCAACAGCTACTACGCCCCTGTTCCCCAGGTATGATGCGAAGCTGAGGCCTATCACCTCAGCGTCCTCTTCTCTGAGGGTCTCCCCGTAGACCCCCCTTATGTCGTATGCTCTGAATATGCTGGGGTCCACGTCAACCACCGTCTACCATGGTTAAGCCATGAGCTACATTAAGGTTTTAAGCATGATGCCATGGCTTAAGTTGGGGGTTGTGTTGAAGAGGCTTCTGCTGCTAGTAGTGCTCCTGTCCCCACTGGCGCTAGCGCTAGGGCAGCAGTGGCACATAGTCTACGCGTTCCATGGGCGTTCAAACACCTCCATGCACTGGCTTGCCTTGAAGAGGCTGGTGGTGTACTGCATGAGCAAGAAGCCTACTACAGAAGACAAGTTCATCGTGACATTCGAGGTGGTGAACGTTGGAAGCAAGCCAGTTGGCATACTCAACTTCTACCTTGTGGTTGAGCCTCCAAGCGGGGGTGCATTGAACTTCGCTAAGAGGGAGTACATAGGCTTCGAGCTTGACCCTGGAGAGACCTTCGTGTTCACTACTCCAGCCTTCACCCTAAGCGACATAACTAGCAGAGTTGAGCCAGGTGTGTGGAGGTTTAAGGCAGCATATAGCACAGCAGGGTACTCTGGTGCTCCAAGGCAGTGGCCTGAAGCTGAGGTGGAGGTCTCTAGGCCAGCTGGCTCAGCACTCGACGTATCCATCCCCCAGGGAGGAGTCCACCTGCTTTCAGCTGTTGTAGCTGGGATCCCAGTTCAAGTCGAGGTCGAGATAGCTAACACAGGAGAGGAGCCTGTTGAAGCAGCTGAGGTCAGGTGCTGGGTTAACGACACGCTGATTGGGTCAGTTAACGTCACAGAGCTGCGGCCTGGCGACATAGGGAGGGTTAGGCTGCAGTGGAGGCCAGGGGCGCCTGGGAGCTACCTGCTCAAGGTCAAGGTCGACCCAAGAGACCTGATAAGGGAGCTTGATGAGGGGAACAACGAGTTCATGCAGATAGTCAGGGCTAGAGCACCAGACCTGGTGGTCTCAGACATAAGGCTGCCAGCTAGCATGATAGCAGGGAAGCCAGCTGAGGTCTCGGTTATAGTAGCCAACCAGGGAGACTACAGGAGCCCAGCTACAAGGCTGATTGTAAAGTACCTCGGTGGAGAGGAGGAGTTCAGCATAAAGGAGCTTGAGCCAGGCGAGTCCACTTCAGTCAGCCTCAAGGTCAGCTTCAGCACCCCAGGGGTGTATGCTGTGAGAGCTGAGGTGAACCCCAGTAGGAGCTTCATAGAGTGGAGGCTAGACAACAACAAGCTTGAGAAGAGGGTTACTGTGACAGCTGAAGTCAAGGAGAGAACTGAGCTGATGCCAGACCTCAGGCTGAAGCCAGGTGGGGTGAAGCTCCTCACACTAGAGCCTAGAGCTGGGATGCTCGTTGAGCTAGCTGCTCAAGTCGAGAACATAGGAGACGCTGAGAGCAAGAGCTTCCTAGTAGCTCTCATAGTAAGCGGAGAGAAAGCAGATGCTGAGGTGGTAGCATTCCTCCCAGTTGACAGCGAGAGGACCGTGAAGCTGAGCTGGAGGCCCCTCTCACCAGGAGAGTACACGCTTGAGGTCATAGTAGACTACAGGGATGAAGTCCTTGAGAAAGACGAGGGGAACAACAAGGTCACGCTGAAGGTGAAGGTCGAGCCCAAGCCTCAAGCTGAGCCTACTGGAGTAGAGGAGCCAACCCAGCCTGAGCCCACCCCGACATCAGAGCCAACTAAGCCATCTAGGATAAAGCCCATGGCAGCTGCTTTAGCTGTTGTGGCCGCTGCAGCAGCTGTGGTGGCTGCTGTAGCAGTGTCGCGTAGGCCTAAGAGGAAGGTCAGGAAGAGGAAGTCGAAGTACAGGCTAGGCTAGAGCAAGCTTTACTCTGGAGCCAGGTGAAGCAGCGGTCAAGCTGGCTGCGCTAGCCTCTCTAGCGACGATCTCGAGGAAGCTGAAGCTGTTGACTATCAGCCCAAGCTCCCCCTCCCTGAGCTCCCCGAAGGTCTTCACAAGCCTAAGCTTGAGGCTCCTCCCAGCTAGCTCAGCTCTGACAGCTGCCCCAGGCTTAAGCCACTCTACGTCTTCTGCTCTTATGGATGTAGCTAGGTTCCCGAATGCATCTACGTAAACAACCTCCCCTATGGCCTCAGTGCCAGCTACCCTAGAGAAGTAGGGAGCTGGCTGCAGCTTCTCGAGCCTCGGGCCTATCTCGCTGAACTCCATGCCCTTGGTGAGCCACGCTGCAGCTGGAGCGAAAACGTCTCTCCCATGGAAAGTGGGGGAGACCTTGCTTGCTATGACCTTGCTGCTCGCTATCTCCCTGGCTTCTTCTACACCAAGCCTCACTGCAGCTGGGACGAGGACGCCGTTGTCTGGGCCTATGAGGAACCTGCCGCCAGCCTTGACTGCTATGCACTTTCTGCCAGCTCCGACACCTGGGTCTATTACAGCTACGAGAGCTGAGCCCTCAGGGAGCTCTGGTGCAAAGGCCTCAGCGACATATGCTCCAGCTCTCACGTCAAAGGCTGGTATCCTGTGCGTCACGTCGAGCACTATGGCCTCTGGGTTTATCCTGAGGATCACAGCCTTCATGCAGGCCAC
>QMWA01000190.1 GCA_003661385.1 Thermoproteota archaeon
ACCTCCTTGAAAAGCTCCTCTAGCTCCCTGGCGTCCTCCTCGCTGAGCTCCTCTACGGTGAGCTCAGGCATGTGAAGCTAGCCCTCATCCTGGTATTTAACTAGGAGGTCGCTTGGGGTAGCCAGCTTCAAGGTGAGGCCAGCTTCCCTGAAGGCCTCTCTCAGGGCGCTGAGAGCCTCCTCTAGAGTGCTGGAGTAGTAGAGGTGGCTTATGCACTTGCAGTCTGAGCAGCCGAAGCCTGGGACTGGCTTCAGGCTCCTCGACAGGAGCTTGGCGACGACGCACTCAGCTCTCCTCTCTGTCTCAGCGTAGGCTACCAGCTTTACTCTAGCCTTACTGGAGCAGGCTCCCTGGTCTAGGAGGTAATCTATGTGCCACCTTAGCTTCTTCTCTGGCCTCAGGTGCCTCAGTATCCTCTTCTCCAGCAGCCTTCCCCTCTTGGAGACTGCTGAGCCGACGTACAGGTAGAAGCCTGGAGGCAGCTTGAGCTTGCCTAATGCACCGAACCTACGCTCCACCCCACTGACCTCCACCACCAGCACGTATACGCCAGACTTCATCTCAGCCTCCTCACGCGGCTCCGCTTTCTGAGCAGCAGGATCGAGGCTGCAAGCAGGAGAGCTAGCAGGAGAGCAGCTAGAGCTGGAGCCAGCAGCTCAGGCCACCTGCCTGGTGGAGGAGGGTGCTGAGGGGGTGTAGGCTCCCTCGGCGTCGGCTTCGCTGAAGCTGGGGGGCTGGAGCTGGCTGGAGGCGTGAGCCCTGTAGGCTTCTGCCTGGGCCTAACCTCCACTAGCAGGGTGCGCTCAGCCAGCAGCTCTCCCCTCGATTCAGCTACCACCTCGAGCTCTAGCTGCCCTAGCTCCACTGGCCTCAGGGAGAACACCAGGTTTGCTTCACCCTGTGGGGGGAGAGCCACCTCCTCTGACTGGAGTTCAGGCTCGCATCCAGATGCCTTGAGTGTGACCTTGACCTGGAGCTGGGAGCCTCCCGCGTTGAAGGCCGCCACAGAGACCTGGATCAGGCTGCCGGCTTCAGCTCTCTCTGGCGCTGAAGCTGACAGCAGCAGCCTAGGCTGCTCCTCCACCTGCTCCCCTGGCTTCTCTGGCTCAGCTGGTTCTATGGGGCCCTCTAGGAGCCTGCTTGAGAGGACCTCTAGCCTAGCCTTGTCTCTGATGGTTACTGCAAGCTGCCACCTCTCCCCCCTCTCTGGTGATATCCTGACCTCAAGCTCGCCTCTACCCCATGGCTCCAGGGAAAGCGTGGCCCTCTCCCTTGAGACCCTGAGGCTAAACCCCTTGATGTAGACTTCCACCTCGAGCGGCACCCCAACTAGGCTCTCAACCTGGATTAGGGCGGTGTACTCGCATCCCTCTGTGAGCCTTGGAGGCTTGGAGCATGGTGAAGCTCCGTAGACTGTGACATCAAGGGAGGCTCTCAGGAAGCCGAACTTCACGCTGGCTCCAGATGGAAGCGTGCTCCATGCAGCTGACCTAGCAGCTAGCTTGCTTGGAGCTGGTGCGGCCTCCAGTATCACGTAGCTTACGAGCTCAACCTTGACTTCCTCCAGCAGCCTCAGGTTCCTCCTCTCACCTACGACAGCCTCTCTCTCGACCCCACCTAGCTTGAGCTCGTAGGTGTTCAGCCCAAGCTTCACAGCTGGAGCCTCGACTTCACCTCGCAGGACAGCTCTCTGGCCGCTGGCCTCCACCACCCAAGAGGGCTTGGAGCCTAGGAGCTGGAGAGCTATCCTCGAGGCGTCCTCAGCTAGGTCGCTGACCATGGCCTTGATGCTAGGCCACCCTCCACCCCTCAGCTCGTACTCGACTTCTACTTCAGCTGTGAGGTCAAGCCTGACCAGAACCTTGACCTTAGCTGAGATGTAGCTTGGCTGAGCTCCTAGCAGCAGTGTAGCGAGCGAAACCAGCAGCAGCAGCACAGGCCTCAAGCTTACCCCAGCTACAATGGCATCCGCGTATTAAAGCATGCAGCTCAGGGGGCTCCAGCTGCCAGCTGCTCTACTTCACTGACTATCCTCGGTAGGGCTTGAGCTGCCTTCTCTCTTATGGACACAGCTGCATAAGGTGTTAGAGGCGTCGTCTCTGGGTTGACTTCTATGGCCTTCCCCCCTCTCTGGATGGTGATGAATGGCAGGCTGGCTGCAGGCTGGACTAGGAGGCTTGTCCCGACGACTATGATGAGGTCTGCTTCTGAGGCGAGGTTCACTGCCTCCTCAAGCTGGTCTCTTGGCAGGGGCTCACCGAACCAGACTACATCCGGCCTGAGCAGGGCTCCACAGCTGCATCTCGGGGGTATCTCCTGCGGAGGGGCAGTGACCCGGTATGTTCTGCTGCAGCTGGTGCACCTCGCCCTGGTTATGCTCCCGTGGAGCTCTATGACATTCTTGCTGCCAGCCCTCCTGTGCAAGCCGTCTACGTTCTGGGTTATTACAGCCTTCAGGAGCCCCATCTCCTCTAGCTTGGCTAAGGCCACGTGAGCTGGGTTCGGCTTCGCCTCTTGGACTAGCCTGATCCTCATCGCATACCACTCCCACACGAGCCTGGGGTTCTGCTGGAACGCCTCTCTCGTTGCCAGCTTCCTCCAGTCGTACCTCTCCCATAGGCCTCCTGGCCCCCTGAAGGTCGGTATGCCGCTCTCAGCGCTTATCCCTGCTCCAGTGAGCGCTACTGCTGCCTTGGACTCTGCTATGAGGCTGGCAGCCTTCTTATACTCCGCTATGCTGACACCCTCACTCCTCTTACCCTCACGTACGGGAGGAGCGCTCTCCCTAGGTTCTTGACTTCCCTGCTTACTGCATCCACTTTGGCTATGAAGTCTAGGATGTTCCCTGATATCATCGCCTGCTTCACTGGGTGCTTCAGCTCACCTCCCTTGATGTAGGATGGCAGGTAGGCTACCACGCTGAAGTCTCCTGATGGTATGTTTGCTGTATGCGTTCCCATGAAGTCTACTACGAGCATGCCCTCATCCACCTCTGATATCAGCTCGCTCAAGGGCTTTGAGCCAGCTTCAACCACAAGGTTCCTTGGAGCTATCCTGGGCTCTGAGCTATACCCCCTGGAGGCGTTCCCTGTGCTCTCTGCCCCGCAGGCCTTGCCCCAGTACCTGTCGAAGATGAAGCTCTTGAGCACGCCCCTCTCCACAAGCACTGTCCTCCTGGATGGGACGCCTTCGGCGTCGAATGGCCAGGTCCTCGTGGCCTTCTCAAGGACCCCGTCGTCTACTAGGGTTAGCTCCTCTGAGGCGACCTGCTCCCCCAGCTTGCCAGCTAGGGGAGTCCTCTTCTTGTAGAGGTTCTCTCCGCTGAGCTCCTCTGTGACTATGCTGAGCAGGCTTGCCAGGGCGAGTGGGTGGAGAACAACGTCCATCGTGGCTGTCTCTATGCTCTTCTTCCCTAGGTTCTCGACTGCCATCCTGCCAGCTGCCTCACCTACTCTCAGCGGGCTTATGTCACTGGCCTGCCTCGAGGCCTCGTACTCGAACCCAGCTGAAGAGTCTCCTGCCTCCTCTGCCACGGCGTAGGCTGAGGCGTGTGCTGAGGTCCCCTGAGCTGAGAGAGCT
>QMWA01000191.1 GCA_003661385.1 Thermoproteota archaeon
ACACCGTATAGCACCAACAAAGCAGCACACCAGGCAGCAGAACACCCCTACCCTCCCCCCTCTCGCTTACCCTCCACCCTCTCCTCAAGCCAGCTCTTCAGCAGCACTATCACATCAGACTTGATCGAAGAAACCTCAGCTCTAAGCCCCCTAACCTCACCCTCAAGCCCCCAACCCTACCCTCCAAAGCCCCAACCCTACCCTCAAGGCCCTCAATCCTATCCTCAAGGCCCTCAATCCTCTTCTCCAAAGCCTTAACCACCGTGACAACCATGTCCCTACTGTCATCAACCCTCCTATTCAAACCATCCTTAAGCTCATCAATCCTCCTATTCAAGCTATCCCTGAGCTCATCAACCCTCCTAGCTAGCTCCCCTACCAGCAGCAAGGTGACCTCTGAGTCAGTTAGCTTCTTACCCTCCCTGACCTCCGCTAGGATACGCTCAACAGCCTCCCTAACAGCTATGTCAAGCAAAGTAGGCAAAGCCTCAACCAAACAAACACCACAAAACCACAATACCGGCAGCTAAATAAACATTAGCACACCAGCAGGCCAAGACAGAGACAAGCAGCACAACACACCACACCAGCCACCTCCACAGAAGCCGCATCCAAGGGCCTCAAAACACCACAGCAGCCCCAAAGAACCTAAAAGCCACCTCAAACAGCAGCGTAAACCACATCAAAGGGGAGCAGCCCCCAGCAGCCTACAGCCAAGAGCACAGCCACCAAGCTTCAAGCCACACACCACCCAAGAACAACATATTAAAGCAAGCTGAGAACAGGGAGAAGATGCCAAAGAAGACGCCACTACCCCCAACAGCACTCACACTCACACTCACACTAGCCTGCATGACAGCAGCAGTAGCCCAGCCCATCCTCCTCGGAGTACACGCCCCAAGCCCCAGCACACCAGCACCATACAGCATAACAGCAGTATACTACCAGATAAACTGGCCGAAAATCAGCCTGACAATAAAGCTAGCAGCACCACCAAAACTAGGCCCACTAGGAAACATAATAGTATACCTGGACACAAACCCAGCAAAAGGATACTACAGCCTAAACCACCCACTATACAGCACAGACCACTACATAGACATCAACAACAGAACACTATACAGCAGAATAGAAACCACAGAAGAAGACACATACATAGCATACTGGCAGCCAACCCAAACCCCCAAGATAACAGCAGACCCAGCAAACACGACAGTAACCATCGAGTTCAGCCTACCACCACTCAACATAACAAGAGAACTCAGAATAGCAGTAGCAACCTACATTCCCGGCGAAAAAGGCTGGACACTAGCAGACAGAGCACCCACCGAACCAGACCAGCAGCCACCATACACCTCAGCATACAAAATAGAAGACCAGCAGGCCCCACAGCCCAAAGCCACATGGCACACCCCCCAGACACCAGCTTACAACACAACAAACATAACAGTATACTGCACACTAGCAGACGACATCTCAGGAGTAGATGAGGCAGCCATAGCATACTCAACAGATGGAAAAAACTGGAGCTACATCAAAATGGCCAAAATAAACGCAAGCACATACATAGCCCAGCTCCCAACACCACCATGGAACACACCACTACTATACTACATCCTATGCTGGGACAAAACAGGAAACTACACAGTAATAACCAACAAAAGCCTCCCATACAAAATACAGACAAAAGACAACACACCACCCAGAATACAAGCACAAGCAAAGCACATCAAGCTAGGCGAAAAACACTACACCACAATAGTATACGCGAACATAACAGAACACCCCCTAGAATCAGGCGTAAGAAACGCAACCCTACACTACAAAACAGGAGAAAAGTGGACGACAAAGCAAATGCACCACCAAGCAAACACCACATGGTACACAACAATAAACACAACAACCACAGCATGGTACATAGAAGCACAAGACAACGCAGGAAACAAAGCCACAACACCAATCCACCTCCTAAAACCCCCAGAAAAAACACCCACAGAGAAGGCTATAAGCATCCTCAAGTCACCAGCACCAGCTGCACTCGGCCTAGCCCTCATAGCACTAGCACTAGCAGCAAACCCAGAAATCCCAAAGCAGCTAGCCAAAGCACAGCAGAAAGCAGCAGATCACACAAAGTCCTTCTTCAAAGCCTGGCTAGCACAGCTAAAACAGCACACAGAGCTCATACTAGTAGACACAAGCATAATACTCCTCATCACAGGCACCATCCTCTCATCCACCCCACTGCTAAACCTCTCCATAGCACTCCTCACAGCAGGCCTAGCCATACACACATGGGCCCAAACCAAAGGAAAAGACACAAGCATACAGGCAGCCAGAAAGCTGCTCACACAGCCACAGCACCAGCCACACCTCACCACAGCAGCACTACTCCTAGCAGCAACAGCACTCCTCCTCTACACAGCAAACCACCCCACCACAGCAACACTACTCCTAGCAGCAGCACTCACAGCCCTAACAGCACCCCTCATAGCCAGAGCATGGAAGCCAGCAGCCAAAGCAGCAATACAGATAGCATACATCCAGAAGCCAAACACAGTGAGAAAGCTAGCGCTAGCACTAGCAGCAGCAGGCACACTAATCCAGCTAGCACTCATAGCAAACTGGCTAACAACAGGCACACCAGTAACCCAGCACATAATAGCATTCCTACTAAGCTGCCTCTACATCATAATAGGCATAGAAGTGATCCTACATGCAAAGTAAAATCCCACAAGACATCCTAAGAGAAGCCAAGAGAAAGTCGATTCCACTCCTGCTAGCTGGATTACTCCTGCTAGCAACACCAGCAGCCCTAAAGCTCTACGACACATACAAGGCAGCAACCCTAGCAACACTCACATTCACCCTAATAGCAAGAGCACAAGCAAGACAAGCCCACAAAGCCGGAAAAACAGTAAAGCTCACAGGAAACCTCCAAAAAGACCTGCAAGGCTTCGTGAGCTGGGCAAACAGCAACACCCACGAGTTCAAGCAGACATTCAAGCAAGCACTAGCACAAACACCCCTACCAAGCAAGCTGACAGCAACAGTACTCTACAAGATAACAGACGGCAAAGAAGCCCACGCGGTAACACTATACATCGTAGACGGAGAGTACGCCGCACTACAGCTGCAGCAGCCAAAAAACCCAGACATCACAGTAGTCTTAACCAAGCAAGCATGGTACACCCTAGTAAAGCTAGGCCACAAGTACATAGAAGAACCAAACTACACAGAACTAAGGAAGATGCTGCTGAAAATGATACTAGAGGGGCAGCTAAAAACAGAAACATAACACAGCAAGCAAAAAGCCAGAACACAATCCCATAGAACCCACCACCCTAGTACAGACCAGCCTCCAACCCCAACTCCAAAACCAGAATCCAGAACACATCCCTAAAGCCCCTCTAACACCAAACCAGAGTAAAAAGTAAATGCACACACCCAGAAGAAGCTATCACACCCCCTTCCAATAACAGCCCACACAAAACCACAGAAAACACCCAGAATCCAAAACATAAACCAGCTAGCAAATATCCAAGCACAGAGGATAAGGTAGAGC
>QMWA01000192.1 GCA_003661385.1 Thermoproteota archaeon
AGCCTATCCATAGACAGCCTGACAGCCTCCTCAACTGCATCACGTGGAGCACTAGATGACACCACATACTCAAGCCTTATCCTGGTGAAAACCCCTAGGGTAGCTAAGCCTCCTAACCCCCTTAGAGCCATCTATGGCAATAGTAGCCTCACCAGTAGCCCAAGAAAACCTACGGCCACCAGCCCACTTCACCTCTACACTCAACCCCAACCCCAAGCCTCCAGCAGCCACCCTTAAATAACAGCATACCAGGAGTAGGATAGCATGCTGCCACCAGAGGAGCTCTTAGAGGAGTGGAGGCGTGAGGACGAGGAGGCTAGGGAGATCAGGAGGAGGCATGCTGACTGGAAGTTCATAGAGAAGCAGCCCCCCAAGATAAGGTATGCACTAAAGTACTACATAGAGAAGGGAGATCTATGGGTTGCCTCTAGGCTAGCTGGCCTCACAGCAGACGAATTCAACGAGCTGAGGATCAAGGCCAAGATACCTGAGGTGACATAGCTGCTAGCCTTCGCTGACACATGCTTCATCATAGACTGGTCAAAGTACAGGAGGAGAAGCATCATAGAAAGAGTCTTCAAGAGGATCCTACTAACAGAGCAGGTGCTAAGAGAGGTGAAAAGCGAGAAAGCAGTCACCCTAGTATTCGAGTGGCTCACATCAGACTACGCGCTGCTGACGGCACTCACCCCAAGCGAGGAAAGAGAGCTCAGAGCCCTACTAGACTACGTATCCCTAGACCCCAGGATACCTAGAGTAGATGAGCCTGAAGCCATAGGGCTAGTGCTAGCCAAGTCAAGAGGTCTAGTACTGCTCACAGAGAACAGGGGAGCAAGGAGGATCACCCAATACCACCCAGAGTACAGAAGTGTGAAAGTATGGGGAGCGCTCAGGGTCCTAGCTGAAGCAGCTAAAGCAGGTGTGATAAAGGCAGATACACCAGCTGCTTTCAAGAAAGCTGTAAGTGAGTACAGCAAAGACACCCTCCACCTGTTCTCTGAGAAAGACTTAAGAGCAGTCCTATCAGAGTACTATGGTGAGCATGCTCTATCCCATACCAGAGGAGCTCTTAGAGGAGTGGAGGCGTGAGGACGAGGAGGCTAGGGAGATCAGGAGGAGGCATGCTGACTGGAAGTTCATAGAGAAGCAGCCCCCCAAGATAAGGAATGCACTAAAGTACTACATAGAGAAGGGAGATGAAAGAATGGCCTGCAAGCTAGCTGGCCTCAGCCTAGAGGACTTCGAGGCCCTCAGAATAAAAGCCAGGATACCGAGGGTAAGCTGATGCTCCCTGGTGAAGCCAGCAGGTTCCTAGCTAAACTCAAGGAGATCTCTAACCCGAAGCTCGTGAGCCTCTATGGTAGCAGGCTCTCCAGCCTCCCAGATGCTCTAAGCGACATAGACATATGCGTAGTTCTAGATGACCACTACATGAAGCTCGCAGACAAAATAGAGGAGCTAGCAGACTCCCAGAAGATCGATGTCTCAGTAATCAGCGTCAGCCAAGCTATTAGAGAAGCTGAGGAAGGAAACCCCATAATTAAGCAGGTCATCGACGGTATAGTACTCCTAGACACAGGCCTACGCAGGAAGCTAGCAGAAGCCTACATGGAAGGCAACCTACCTTATCTAAGGTCAGCTGTAAGGGGGCTACTGCCTAAGATGAAAGCCATATCAGAGCTTAAGTCCCTGAAGGCAGAAGCTGAGCTAGCCATTGAGGTGTACCTGCTTCTCAGAAGCCTAGCCATCATAGAAGCCACACTTAATGGACACCTATCCTCAACTAAGTCAGCCTTAGAGGCTCTATCCATCCCGGAAGCCAGAAGCCTGCTCAGAGAGCTACACAAAGCATGGAGGAAGATAAGAAGTGGAATTAAGCTGACACAAGATGAGAAAGAGATATTAGCTGAAGCCACTAGGGTAAGCGAGGAGAAGCTCGCTCTCTGGGTGTCAGAGGTGGCATCCAAAGTATACTGGAAGCTAGCTGAGGAAGCACTCAAGAGTGCTGAGAGAAACCTCTCATATGGTGACACTAGGATAGCTGTAATAGCCTCAGCGCTCGCTGCAGTCAACCTACTAAAGGCAACTCTCCTGAGAGCAGGCATACAAGAGCCCGACCTATCATACACCACATTCCCAGAGCTGCTCTCAATGCTAGATGACTGGGGAATAAGCTTAAGCAGAGAACTCAGAAGGAAGCTGAGGTCCCTACAGAAGCTTAGGAATAGAGTATACCATGAGAGCTATGTTCCAACCAGGAGGGAAGCTGAGAAGGCCATAAGCGCAGTGAAGGAGGCGATGTCAGAGCTAAAGCAGCCTTAACCCAGCTAAGAGCTGCTCACAGATGCTGCCAGCGTTGCTCAGCCCTGAGCCTACTTTGGGAGAGAGGACTGCACCTTCTCCCTGAGGAACTTGAGCCTACTTATCCTATCCATCTTGAAAAGCTCCTTCGCATGCTTCTCTTCGAGGTCTTTTAGCATGAAGTAGGCGTAGAGGGCATCCCACATCTTAGCTCCTATCCTAAGAGCCTCCTGGTCATCTTCAGCTATCAGCCTCAGCCCGCTAAAAACTGCTTTGATTCCAGCTGAGATCCCAGATGGCTTCTCAGACATGTCAGCTTCATGAACTGAGACCCAACACTAAAAACACCCTCCCTAACCTCACGAATCCCACTAGGAAGGAGCACAAACATAGAGAGCACTAAGCTACCCAAAGCAAGCCAAGCATACCCCTCCCAGCCCAACAGCCCAGCTGCCAAAGCCAAGCAGAGCAGGGCAGCTGAGGCAGCAACCACCTTAAGCTCCCACCCACTCCTCCTACACATGCTACACTCCACTTTCACCACTATAACAGCAGCTTCCGCGCGCAGAGCCTTGATAGCAAGCCACCTCACAACCAGAGCAAACTACCCACCCCCAAGAATCCACGAGCTGAAGACCCTCACAAGCTCAAATCCCACCCCCAGCGTCAAAGAAGGCCAAACCAATCATAGAGTGCAGCTCCACACCAGAGTGAAGGACTCATCTCTTACTGTGAAAGTATTCCAGCCTCCCTATGGAGCATTGCGAAGCAAGCCTCTCTGGACTAGAGAAGGCCCTCTCCCTTCCACTTCATCTGCCAAGCCAAGAGAGCATTTAAAGCGTCCATGGAGCTCCGCTTTAACGCCCTAATGACAGGTTAATGACTCGTATATTGCAGGAGTTATGTCACGAGCTTTCGTAATAAACCTGTCAGGAGTAGTATTCTTTATCATGATCCAAGAGGCATTAAATATCTCTGGAGGAGTTATGCGCTCACTAGTTATGGCGGCAATGTCCTCAATCTCCTTGACTCCCTCATAAATTCTTGCATTCACAAGAATGGGGATGTTCCTGGTTATATCTATCAGGAACTTCCTGGTGCTTTCTAGAACTTCATCAAGTTCATCTAATCCATCACGTCCTCTGGAACCAACTCGTAAGTTAATTACTTCATTTATGTACTCGATATAATTATAGATAC
>QMWA01000193.1 GCA_003661385.1 Thermoproteota archaeon
ATCTCCTTAATAGAGCCTTTAGAAGCTGTGTGATAGACCTTTTGGGCTGTCTAACTGGGATGTAGGCTGAAGGCTCGATTACCAGAGCATGTAGGCTCTCACTGCTTTTGAGAGACGGGAGCTTCCCTCTTCCAAGCAGCCAGTTAGTAGCGGATCTGGGATGAGATGTCGTGGTGGTAGCATTACTCAGGAGGAAAGCTACGTCCCCGCTTGGATCTAAATCAAGCAGGACAGCGTTGCCTATAATGTAGGCTATACCACGTATGATACCTGAGGCTATGGTGGGGTACTCCTTAGGAGGCTGTATTCCAGCAACAAGTATTAGCTCACTTTCTTGCATCCAAATACTGTAGGGGGGTAAACACTTAATTGAGCCGAAGACCCTTATGGGGCAAGCTTCTCGAGGACTGGAGCCACTTTGGTACTGTGGTATTTCAGCCCAAGCTCGTCTGGGGAGTAGCCGAGTGATAAGCAGAGGAGTTCTGGGTAGTAGAAGACGGGTATGTTGAACCTCTCCCCATTTGGCTGCTTAATGGATTTCTGCCCTAGATCGTATTGCTGATAGCAGAATGGACATAGAACTACTAAGGCCTCAGCTCCAGCTGCCTTTACAGCAGAGAGCTTCTCCTTTACAAGCTTCAATGAGGCCTCTCTATCGACTATGCTAAGGCCTGCTCCACAGCATAGCATCCTGTTCAAGTAAGGGACGCTTTTCAAGCCAAGCGCCTCAACATACATATCGAACACTGACGGAGAATACACGTCATCGAACTTGAGGTACTCACTAGGACGAAGCATGTGACAGCCATAGTGGACAGCTACGTGCAGGCCTCTTAGGGGATATTTGACCATTCTCCTGACTCCATTAAGCCCTAACTCTCTATCTAAGACCTCTAGGAAGTTTAATACTTCTATTTTGCCATTGAACTCTAGTCCAAGCCCAGATAGGACCTCGTTTACCGAAGATCTTAGTCTTTCATTCTCCTTTAGCATAATGTTTGCAGTCTTAAGGCTCTCATAGCAGCCATTACACAACACAAGCAGGTTAAGGCCCTTCTCCTCTGCTAGACAGATGTTCCTAGCTGCAACAGCTAGCCAGGTGTCCTCGTTGATTGATCTAAGCACAATGGGGTCTCCACAGCAACTAGCATCCTCTAAATCCCTTACAGCTATCCCTAGAGCATTGAGAGCCAGTCTAGCTGCCCGCTCAAGGTGTGGAAGCCTAAATGGTATTAAGCATCCAGTAAATAGAGAGTACTCCCCCATAGCCTACCCCTCCCTTAGCTTGAGGCCAGTAGCCTCCATTATCCTCGGGATCCCATCAGGAGAAGCCTGCAGCTCTGGCAAAGAAAGCTCGCTTCTCCTTCGTTCAATAGCCTTTGAGATGACTGCTATGCGGCCTACCTCAGCAAGCTGCCTCACACGAGAGAGAAACTCGTCTGGAGCTGCTCCAGCTCTAGCTGCAATGTTCCTTAGCTCTATTATGACATGTGAAAAGCCGACATTCTGTGGGCAGTTTTCATAGCATGTATGGCATAACGTGCATAGCCAAATCTCATTGCTGGATAGCACCTTCTTCCACCTTCCGAGTATCAGAGACTCAGCTATCCTTCTTGGGTTATAGCTTGGGCATACCTTTGTAGTTGGGCAGCTACCAGAGCATTTTCCACACTGATAGCAGTACATGACGGTGTTTTTGATCAGCTTCTGGACTTCATTCTCCAAGTCCTCGAGCTTCATGGCATCACCTCGCCATTCTTGCGAGCATCTTCTCTAACCTCGGCCTAGCTGCCTCATTTTCTTTCTTTATCCTGTCGAGCCCCATCTTGTTAAGCTCATCTACCATCTCTGTAATAAGCTTAGAGTAGTACTCGCCTTCGGCTGCTGAGAACCAAGCCATCTTGAACCTGTTTGGGCTTATCCCCACAGCCTTGAGGATCTTGTAGAGAGGCTCAAGCCTAGCCTTGGCATTGTAGTTGCCCTTGATGTAGTGGCAGTCACCAAACCTGCAGCCTGAGGCTAAGACCATTCCAGCTCCTCTCTTAAAGGCCTCTAGCACAAATCTTCTTGATATTCTGCCTGAGCACATCAGTCTGATTGGTCTGACGTTCGCTGGATACTGGAACCTGCTTGTCCCAGCTAGATCTGCCCCGGCGTAGCTGCACCAGTTGCATAGGAACGCTATTATCTTCTCCTCCGGCTTGTCACGGAGAGCAGCATCTATCTGGAAGATTACCTGGTCATCTGTGAAGTGCATCTGGGTTAGAGCACCAGATGGACAGTCTGCAACGCATGTCCCACAGCCATGGCATTTCGCTGGAGTCACGACAGCAGGCTTGCCTGGCTCAACCGTTATCGCACCATATGGGCACTTACTAGCACATATGCCACACTCCCCTTCAATGTTCCTGCACTTCTCAGGATGCACTACACTCGCTACTATGGGCTCGATCTCCCACTTGTACCTACCTAGCACTCTAGCAGCTCTAGCAGCAGCAGCACTACCCTGGGAGACAGAGTAAGATATGTCCTTGGGGCCTTGTGATGAACCAGCAAAGAATATACCATCTGTGGCGGCGTCTATTGGCCTAAGTTTGAAATGCGCCTCCATGAAGAAGCCTGTTGAGTCCAAGGTGATGTTTAGGAGCCTAGCAAGCTCCTGCGTGCCTTCAGATGGTATGGCAGCTGGTGATAAAACTACCATCTCTACATTCAAGTCCATGACTTCACCCGTAGCTAGGTTCTCAACAGATACTATCAGATTCCTGGTGGATGGGTCTTCTTGTATCTCAGAGGGCCTCCCTCTGATGAAGATTATGCCTTCTCCTCTAGCCCTCCTGTAGAACTCCTCATAGCCCTTAAATGGAGCTCTCATGTCCATGAATATCACGTAGATTTCCATGTCGGGGTAGTGCTCTCTGAGAAGCACAGCATTCTTCAGGGTGTACATGCAGCAGAACCCTGAGCAGTATGGGGCTGCACGCTCATCTCTCGAGCCAACACATGTTATGAACGCGACGCTCTTCGGAACCCTGCCGTCAGACGGCCGGATAACGTGGCCATGGGTTGGGCCTGCTGCGTTAACAAGCCTCTCAAGCTCCATTGCTGTTATTACGTTTGGGTATCTTCCGTATCCGTATTCTCTTGCTTTTGTTGGGTCGTATAGGTCGAATCCTGTTGCTACTATTATGGCACCTACATCGAGCTCAGCCTCCTCAGGCTTCATATTGAAGTCGATAGCATCCCTACCCTGCTCCCTACAAGCCTCAACACAGCTCTCACACTCAATACAGCTATCCTTGTCTATGAGAAATACGGATGGTACAGCCTGGGGAAACGGGCGGTATATTGCTTTTCTTACTCCTAGTCCCATGTCCCATTCGTTTGGTACTTCTACTGGGCATACTTCTGTGCATGCTCCGCATGCGTTGCATTCTTCTTCTTTGACAT
>QMWA01000194.1 GCA_003661385.1 Thermoproteota archaeon
ACCAAATACTTAACTATTTCGCGAGGCATCTACTCTTAAAGGGCTTCTCTAAGCGCTGGCATCATTCTTAGACTATATAGATATCTTAGAAGCTTATATTCCAAGAGATCATTAAGAAGTTGATGTCTGTAATAGCCTCAGAGATCAGCAGAGTAAGCAAGAAGGGGTTGACAACGATACCCTCCATATAAGGAAGGCAGCAAAGATAAAGGAGGGAGACGTTATAGTATGGGAGATAAGAGAAACTGGAGAGATCACAGTCAAAGTGAAGAAAGACCCATATGAGAAGCTAAGAGGGAAGTATAGTAGTCCAGAATTAACTTACGAGAAGCTAGAGGAGGCAGATCTATTACTAGAGGCTGGAGCACATGCCAATAGTAGAGCTAGACATGCTATTAGCTCTAGTTAACTCCTCAGACAGGCTACATCCTACAGCAGATAGGATTTTTCATGATATAAGCGAGGGAAAGATCACAGGAGTAAGGGTAGCAGCATCGGCTTTACTAGAGTACGAGCTTCTTACTCAAGTCTAAGGGTATAAGTGAGGCTGAAATCAGAGAAGACATAAACTCATTCATAGCAATCAGAAACATCGGAGAGCAGCCTTTGACAGCAAGAACAATTTCAATGGCCTCCGAGCTCAGAGAAAAGTTTAAGCTCACATACTTCGACTCTCTTCACTGTGCATCAGCAATTCTGTATGATGGAGTAATACTGTCAGTAGACGAGGCATACGATGAAGTATCTGAGGTCCACAGGATAGACCCTCGCTCACTGCTATGAGAGGCGGCACCCACAGCTGCAGAAAGCCTACCAGAAGGGATACAAGTCAAACATCCAGCAGCCAGCTTCTGAAGCCAAATCCATACTTAATAGCCAAGGTAACCATCGCCACTTAGACGATACCTCCACATTAAGCTATAAGCTGTCTCAGCTGTGTATGGTACATTACCCGCCTACAAGCCTCTGCTACCCTAATGCTAGGCTCAGGGTCCTATCCAGTATCTCTGATAAAGCCTCTGCGAATCTGGTTTGCAGCAGCTTCTCTGGCTTTCCAAGGTCAGCTGCTAATGAAGCTTCTGGGTCGAGTGGAAGTTTACCAAGAAGCTGTACCTGAAGCCTTCTAGACAGCTCTTCTGCAGCTCCCTCTCCGAACGGCTTTACTTCCTCTCCTCTCATGGAGAATGCTGACATGTTCTCCAAGACTCCAAGCACATCCACTTTCATGTCCTTTAGAAGCCTCCCCGCCCTGAATGCGACTCTAGCTGAGAGAGCAGACGGGGTTGTCACCAGAATACACCCCCTTCTCTCTGGTATAAGCTCTATAGCAGCTAACATCTCATCTCCTGTCCCTGGTGGCAAATCTACAACAAGCAAGTCTAGCTTCCCCCAGTCTGTTAAGGCCAGCAGCTCTCTGATGAGCTCACGCTTCCCAGCTCCACCAACTGGAACAGGCTTCTCCTCAGCGAAGAACTCTACAGACATTACTTTAACCCCCATCTTCTCAAGTGGTATAAGCCCATCCTCCCCTTCAGCTGGAGCTCCTGTGACACCTAGTATAGCTGCAGATGAGGGGCCATGTAGGTCTAAGTCAAGCAGCCCAGCTCTCACACCTCTAGATGCCTCAATCAAGGCTGTTGAAGCCGAAATCAGGCTCTTACCCACCCCCCCTTTCCCGCTTGCGACCATAAGCGTGTACCCTATTTCAGCGAACCTCTTAGGTATCAGCATGCTCCTGTAGTCTAGCCTACTCCAGCTCAACTTCAACAACCCTCACACTCCTACCAGACTCTATCACAAAATCTCTCCCACCACACCTTGGGCACTTCGAGAAAGATGAAACCAACTCTGGTAGGAAGTGTATCATCTCCCTCTCATCCTCTGGTAGAGGCTCTATAAGCTCGCTGAAGCCTAGTGTCGCTCCACAGCTCAAGCACCTTACCTCAGCCTTCTCTGCTTCAACAGAGAACTCTGCTTCCTCCAGCTCTGTTCCCTTGACCAGGTTTCGCAGAAGCTCTCTAATGAGCTCTATGCTAAAGCTTGCTAGCTCACCCACTGCGACCTTAAACCTCACAACCCTCCCTCCCTCTTGCTTAGCGTAGTTTGATACTGCCTCTATGATCCCACTTACGATCACGAGCTCATGCATCCTCTCACTTCTACTGACGTCTTTCTGGTTAAATTTTTTGAACGCATGGCGCGGATCTGAACCTTAATATAGACTGAGGCTGTGAGGTTTACGCCTGCACCTCAGATCCGTACATTTGTACATGTATACATGCACATAGATCTGTGAATAGCTATATAAGTTGGCTAATGGGAGGGTTTTGCTCGGTGAACAAGCTTGGCTAAGCCGGCTGAACAACTCTCTCATCACAGCTATCTGAAGATGAAGAGGCGTGACTTCCTAAAGCTTGCTGCCACAACAGGCATTTCAATAGCCCTCTCACAGCTCAAGCCAACAGTTTTAGAGGTTCTAGCTCAAGCAAAGGACTATGTGCACATCTGCTGGCTGAATGGAGCAGGCTGCACAGGCTGCAGCATATCATTCGCTCAGGCAGCTGACCCAGACATCGTAGAGCTGCTCTGCAGCATAACCGTAGGGAACTCAGGGCTCCCAATAGCCTTACCTGACTGGATGTATGTGATACACCCTGCAGCCGGCACTCTAGGAGTAGATCTCATAGAGGAGTGGATAGCCCACAGGGGCCCAGGCCCCAAGATCATGGTGGTGGAGGGAGCAGTACAGAACCCAGGATTCTGTGAAACAGGTGAAAGGGATTTCAGAGACTGGGTAAAGGACTGTGCTGCTGCAGCAGACTACATAGTCGCATTCGGCTCATGTGCAGCCTACGGTGGCATACCCCATGCTAAGGGCAATGCCACTGGCGCAATGGGTGTACAAGACTTCCTGAGGCAGGTTGGAATGGGAGAGAAGGCTAAGACTGTAATAAACCTACCAAGGTGCCCTGGGCACCCGGACAGCTTAATCCTAACGCTAGCAAGCCTGATAGTAGGTGTAGTCCCTAAGCTAGACAAGTATAACCGCCCTCTCATGTTCTATGGTAGGAACATGCATGAGGAGCTTTGCCCATACCGCCCATTCTATGACAGGGGGATATTCGCTGAGTTCGGGCAGAGCGAGCAGGGGTGCAGGTTCAAGATAGGATGCAAGGGCCCAATAGCCTGGACAGACTGTGCCTTGAGAAAATGGAATAACGGGGTGGCGTACTGTGTTGAGGTAGGTGCACCATGCATAGGCTGCTCTGAGCCAGACTTCCCAGATGGCGATACAGCACCATTCTTCAAGGAGCTCCCAACGCTGCCAACAATACTAGGCATACCCGTTGAGACATGGGGCAAGGCATTCGCTGGGGCAGCAGCAATAGGAGCAGGGATCCACTTAGCCAAGAAGATTGCTACCAGAGGGAAGGAGG
>QMWA01000195.1 GCA_003661385.1 Thermoproteota archaeon
AAGAAGCCGGTCGGCTACTTCCTAGCTGTAGTCGCCACACCACCCTACTTCCCAGTTCACCCTAACTACCCAGATGACGAGATAGTTAGTGACGCCACTTGGGGTGGCGCTGGCCCCTACTACATCAGCGAGTTCAAGAGGGACGAGTACATAGTGTTAGAGGCCAACCCGTACTACCATGGAGCGCAGCCGAAGACCCCGAAGGTCATCATAAGGTTCTACAAGGACGCTGCGACTCTGAGGCTTGCTCTAGAGAATGGCGAGATCGATATCGCTTGGAGGACTCTTAGACCCACGGACTACAGAGACCTAGCTGAGAACCCAGACTTCAACGTGATTGAGGTTCCGGGCTCCTTCATAAGGTACATAGTCGTGAACGTCCATATGGAGCCCGTTAACAACAAGCTTGTTAGGCAGGCCATAGCTGCAGCCATTAATAGGGCTGAGATAGCAGACGTGGTGTTCCTAGGGACCATGGAGCCCCTGTTCAGCCTAGTCCCTCAGGGCATGTGGAGCCACATAGACGCCCTCGAGGAGCTCTACGGCGACGGCAACACAGAGCTAGCTGTCCAGCTGCTTAACGAGGCTGGCTACAACGAGACCCACAAGCTTCAGCTAGTCCTGTGGTACACGCCAACTCACTACGGAGACACAGAGGTTGACATAGCTCAGCTGATCAAGCAGCAGCTTGAGGCTACTGGAGTGATAGAGGTTGACATAGAGAGCACTGAGTGGGCTGCATACGTAGATCAGCTCAGGAATGGACAGATGATGCTGTCGCTACTAGGCTGGTACCCAGACTACGTAGACCCAGAGAACTTCCTATATCCATTCCTGCACAGCCAAGCCAACAGCTGGACTGGCACGGGCTACGCTAACCCAGAGGTCGACCAGCTCCTAGAGCAAGCTTCAGTTGAGAGCGACCAGTCCGTGAGAGCTCAGCTATACGAGCAGGTGCAGCAGATACTAGCCGACGAGCTTCCATTCATACCGATACTTCAAGGCAAGCTCTTGATAGTGACCCATAAGAGCGTTGGAGGGGTTCAGCTAGGGCCCTCCATGCTGTTGAGCTACTACACGATATACAAGGTTCTTGAGAGCTAAGCAATCTAGCAACTCCTTTTTTATCTTATTGAGGTACTCGAAGAGGCTCACCGCGTTTTATCCGTGGAGAGGTCATGCTAGACGCTTATGAGGGAGGATATCCACTTGGCTGCGAGAACCCCTATCCATATGAAGGCAGCTATCACGAGTATCTCTACAGCTGCTTTCACGGTGAAGGTGCCCATTGCTAGGGCTGCGACTACGTCTGTTAACACAGCGGCTATGATTGCTGCGTGAACTCCGAAGTTTACGGTTAAGTAGACCATTAAGGCCATGAGGGGAGATGCTATCAATGTTCCTACTAAAGCCACTAGGTATGGGTTTAAGCCTCCAGTCTTAGCTAGCACAGCACACATTCCAGCTATCCTAGGGCACATCACGAAGAAGGCGAAGGCAACTGAGGCTATGACTTCTAGCAGAAGCTTGCCCATAATCCCACCGAGAGTATTTCGCTAAGCTTATGGAGAAAAGGTTTAGGCTGTTTTTCAGATTTAACAATACATTTAAATACTCTTAAACACTTCTAATTACTTGGTGAAGGATGGAGAAGCTGTATAAGCTTAGCGAGTTTGCTAAGCTGGTTGGTGTTAGCCGTAGTGGTGTGATTAAGTGGATTAGGGAGGGCAAGGTTAGAGCTGTTAATATTCATGGCAGATGGTATATACCAGAATCAGAGCTTGAAAGACTAGTCAAGGGATTCTATGCTGGTCTTAAGAGAATTGCTATCTATGCTAGGGTTAGTGGTAATACGCAAAAAGATGACCTAGAGAGACAAGTGACCTCACTAGAAGACTACGTTAGGAAACACTTCCCACAAGCTGAATACATAGTTGTTAAGGATGTTGCTAGTGGTCTTAAGGAAGATAGAAGGGGGCTAAGAAAACTCATAGAAATGGTTAGAAAGAGACAAATAAATGCTATAGTGGTAGCTTACAAGGATAGACTAACAAGATTTGGATTCACCTACCTCAAGGAATTCTTCAACGCGTATGGCGTGAAAGTTATAGTTGCTTTCCATGAAGAACCCAAGGATTACCATCAAGAGCTTGTTGAAGACCTCATAGCGATTGTTACTAGTTTTGCTGGTAGAATCTATGGTAAACGTAGTAGGAAATACAAGAAGGTGGTGGAAGCAGTTGAACAAGCAATTAAAGACCCTTAAGAGAACTGTTGTTCTAGAGGGGTGGACTAACAGATATGGTATGCAGGCTCTTAGAGAGATCACGGAAGCTTACAAGAGCATGCTTCAAGAGATGGTAGATTACGCTGTAGAACATAAAGCATCACAAGCTACTCTACACAAGGTCTTCTATCACAAGTTTAGGGAGAAATATCCCTGGCTACCAACAAGGGTCATTAAGGGATGCTATAGGAATGCTGTTAGGAGAGCGAAGTCATTTAGGGAACTGAAGAAGAAAGGAATAGCTAAGACCGATAAGCCAATAGTGAAGAGATTCACGATAACTTACTCTGATTCACAAGACTGGAAGCTAAAAGATGGAGTTGTTATGGTAAGGACTCATAGAGGATGGGTAAAGATACACTATAGAGGTCATAAGCAACTGCACAAGTACCTCTACAGTGGATGGAAGCTTTCCAGCGAACTGAGACTCAAACCAAATGGTAGGAAGGTTACCATATACTTAACGTTTACGAAGAACTTTGAGGTTACATATAACCCAAATAACGTTGTAGCTGTTGATGTTAATGAAAATAATGTTACGTTAGCTGTATTCAGGGATAAGAAGCTATGTGAAGTGTATAGGATAGAGACTGATCTTGGAAGATTGGTCATCTCTTATGCCGAGAGGAGAAAGAGGATAACTGGAGGTAAGTCTACAAAGACTAGGAGCGTGAAGAAAGCTCTTAAGAAGCTTAGGGAGAGGAAGAGGAAGCAAGACATAATCTATAAGACGGCTAGAATCATTGAAGAGCTTGCGATGCAGTATAATACGGTCGTAGTTGTTGGAAATGTTCATAGAGGTAAGAGAAAACTAGTTGAGAGAACTAGAAAGAATGCTTTGAGACACAGAATTCACCAATGGAGTGTATCAACTCTCGTAGAAGTATTAAATGATAAACCGATACATGTAGCCGAGATATCGGAAGCACATACTTCCTCTATAGACCCGTTCACGGGTAAACGTATCCATAAGTTTGTCCCCTCGATGATCCGCTTTGCGGTGAGAGGAAGAAAGAGGGTGAGAGTAGTTAAAGTCCAGCTAGGGTTAGCCAAGCTAGGTATTGGACTAGTCATAGACTTGGGTGTTATCGTAGCAGTAAAATTCAGGTTGAAATGTCTATCCTCAGTTATGTGTGATCTGC
>QMWA01000196.1 GCA_003661385.1 Thermoproteota archaeon
CTCCTTGTTCCTGTTGAGCTCCTCCTTGAAGGCCTTAATCCACTCCTCGCTAGGGAACCTGTACTTCCCACTCAACCTACCACCCCCAACCCCCTGCTGTGGTAGTTGATAACGCTGCCTCAGCTACCCCATAGGTCTCTTGCAGCATCCTCTAGGCCAAGCTCCACTAGGGTCTCCTTGAGGGGCTTGCCTGTCTCAGGGTCCCATCCCCTAGCCTCGTAGAGCTCCTTGAGCTGCCTGCTGAGGTCTGGCACGTGCCCTTGGGTTCCTCCCTCCTTGAGGGGCTCCAGGACTATCTTGGGGAGCCTGTCGCTTGCAGCAGTGTCCCCGAGCTTCATGTTGAAGCACCTCTTCAAGTCGAATATCCTCCTCCCTGCCTTCATGAGCTCCTCCACGCTGTAGCTCCAGCCTGTAGCGTGGGAGAGCATGTCAGCTATCAGCTTGACGCTCACGTTTGCGAACTGGCACATTATCAGGGAGTTGTAGACGCTCCTGAGGTTCTGGCACCTAGCTGCCACATAGCCCTTGCCCTCATCTGAGAACCTGTCTCCTGACGTTATCTCGACTTCAGGGAACTCCTGGCCGAGGTCAACGAGCCACACGTCACCCTGGAGGTGGCATGCCCCCCTAGGTGATGTGGCGTAGCAGACTGCCTGCCCCAGGAACGCCCTAGGGTCATGCATCGGTATCTCAAGCCCCCTGACGTGGGCAGCATACTCCTCCATCCCATACCTGGCAGCAAGCCCCTTAACCCCCTTAGCGAGCTGCTTGCCGAACCCCTCTCCCATAGCTGTCATCTCTATGAGCCTATGGACCGCCTCGACATCACCCCACTTGAGCTCAAAGCCCACATCCTCCTTTGTGACAGCTCCCTTCTCGTAGAGGAGCATGGCGAAGCCTATTGTGACCCCCATGCTTATCGTATCCAGGCCATAGAGGTTGCAGAGGTAGTTTGCGTAGGCTAGCCCCTCCAGGTCTGAGACCAAGAGGAGTGAGCCTAGTGCTGCCACAGTCTCATACTCTGGCCCATCTGTCTCAGGAGTCTGGTACCTGCCTGACAGCTTCACAACTCTGCCACAGCCTATCGGGCAGCCATAGCATGCTCTCCTCCCAACTAGGATCGTGGAGGCCATCGCTACACCACTTATCCTGCTGACCTCCTCGAAAACGCCCTGTGTGAAGTACTTAGCAGGCATGTCGCCGATCTCCTGCCCCATCTCCGCGTACCCTGATGTCCCAAGCTCCCTGTACATGGATGTAGTCAGCAGCTCAAGTATCTGCTGCCTAGCCTCGCTTGCAGCCCTCTTGAACTCGCTGGGCTTAGCTGGCTTGACCTCAAGAGAGCCTGAGACAGCTATAGCCTTCAGGTTCTTGCTCCCCATGAGGGCTCCAAGCCCACACCTGGCTGCAATGCGCCCTCCGTCGTTGGCTACTCCAGCTAAGCCTACCAGGTTTTCTCCAGCAGGCCCAATGCAGGCTACACTGGCTCTCTCACCGAGATCCCTGGATATGGTGTCCTGAGCCTCGAAGGTGGTAGCTCCTCTAAGCTCCTCACACTCCTTGACCTCACACTCCCTGTCCCTGATGTACAGGTAGCTAAGCTTCTCAGCTCTCCCGACTATGAGCACGCCATCTACCCCAGCCTTCTTCAGCCTAGCTCCAAATGCCCCTCCTGCATTAGCCTCACCCCAGAGCCCAGTCTGAGGGCTTCTGCCGCAGACCACATGCCTCCCACATGAGGGAGCTGACGTCCCGACCAGAGGCCCAGCCATGAAGGCGAGTGGGCTAGCTGGGCTCAGCGGGTCCATGCTGGCGTCAACCATGCTGTAGATCAGCCTGCAAGCCAGCCCGCTTCCACCAATGAACTCCTTCACCCACCCCCTGTCTAGCTCCTTGAGCTCAGCCTTCTTCTCAGAGAGATCTACATACAGGATTCTCCTCCAAGCTGAGGTCAAGGAACCACCACAACCCGCCTGCCACAGCGGTATTAAGCTGCTATGCCACCTGACGCCATGAGGCAGGAGCCAGCAGCTCTAGGAGCTTACACCACACTGCATGCCTGACGCTGTAGCAGGCTGTAGCCAGCAGACACAGCTCACCGAGCTGGTAATGTTAAATTAGTGTGTACATATGGGGCTTGGGTGCTATAGCTTGGATGTGCTCATCATGTTGTTGTACGTGTTCATGTCGGTTGCGCTGTTCTCCATAGCAGTCGCAGTCTACTCGACAATAGGGAAGATGTGGATCATGAGGAGAGGTGTGAGGAGAATCCTGCAGAGGGGAGGTGTGCTGGTCACCAGGATTAAGGAGGACTCTGATATAGTCCCTCAGCTGAAGGTCAGGTTCGCTGGAAGCATACCAGGTGAGAGGCTGAAGAGCATAGAGGGAAGGCTCACCATCATCAGCAACAGAGCTTATGCTGACCTGATAGTCAGGCATAAGGACCTAGGGCCTCTACCAGAGGTGGATGTATTCCTCATCGGAGGGAGGACGACAGTCAACGCCCCAGAAGAGGTCAGGAAGAAGGTCATGAAGCTGGTCAGCAGAGGGGACTTCAAGGAGATGCTTGAGCAGGCGAGGATACAGTGCATCAGGAGGCTAAGCGGCAACATGATACACATAATCGCTGGGAGCGCTGACATAAACCTCATGCTGAGAGTCAGTGAGCACCTGCTAGAGGAGCTTGCAGCATAGCAGGTGTCGCTGCTGCGTAAGGCTGCAGCCATCATAATCCTGCTAGCCCTAGTGGAGCTAGCTGCCTCCATGCAGCAGGAGAACCCCCTAGAGGCCTCTAAAGTGGACTACGAGGTCAAGACAAAGAAGGTCAGGCCTGGAGGCCAGCTGATAGTGGTCTTCACCGTGGAAAACAGCGGCGCACTAGAGCACAGGTACGTGCTCAAGTGCGGGAGCCAGATCGAGAGATTTGAGCTGAAGGGAGGAGAGCAGAGGAGAATAGAGTTCAAGCTGGAGGCTACAGGGGAAGACTACAGCTGGGAGATCTGGGCTGACGACTACCTCCTAGCGATGGGGACCATAGCAGGGTATGAGATCGTAAGCACCCCAGCTCCCAGCCCCCTAGCATTTCTCCTCATGGTCTCAGCTATAGCAGCTCTCCTATCAGCCTCAGTCATACTAGCCCTGCTGAAGGGGAGGCTAGAGGAGGGCATGTGGCAGAAGACCTAAATACACAAGCCCCCTATAAGCTGGGGTAGCCTTGAAGCACCAGCTCATGCTCCTGATGCTGCTTCCTCTAGCAGGCATGCAGCCTGCAGTCAAGATCATCTACTCGTGTGTGCCTGGTGTAGTCTGTGCTGGCTGCGTGTTCTACGTGTACACGGTGCTCCAGAGCTTCGAGGACTCCAACACAAGCATCACCCTCAGCATAGTCCTATGCCATGGGCTTACAGCCACCATAGCAGCTGAAG
>QMWA01000197.1 GCA_003661385.1 Thermoproteota archaeon
CCATTATCTCAGCTATTGTGAAGCAGTCGTGGACGCATGCCACCTCTATGTCCTCTGGCCCCAGCTTGGCCTGCTTGTACGCTAGGTCAGCTGCCTTGACAGCTGCCATGAGCCCGACGTAGTTTGGCCTCTTGCTGAGGTTTGCTGTCCCGCAGCTGCTTCCTATGCCAGCTACCCACACTGGCTCCTGCACTCCTAGCTCCCTGACCTTCTCCTCTGACGCGAGGACTGCTGCAGCCGCCCCGTCGCTTATCGGGCAGCAGTCGTATAGCTTGAGAGGCCACGCCACTGGGAACGAGCTTAGGGCCTCATCTAGGGTTATCTCCTTCTGGAAGTGGGCTAGTGGGTTCTGGGCAGCGTACTTGTGGTTCTTGACTGCAACCAGCGCCAGGTCCTCCTCTGTTGTCCCGTACTTGGCCATGTGCGCTGTCGCATGCATGGCGTAGTAGGCTGGGAATGTCATGCCGAAGTTGTGGAACTCCCACAGGTAGTAGCCTGCTCTCCCTATGAGCTCCACTGTAGTGGGGGTGTCTACCTCACGCATCTTCTCCACACCTATCGCCACAGCTAGGTCTACTTGCCCTGCTGCTATCGCAGTGTAAGCTGCGTAGAATGCAGCGGAGCCGCTTGCGCAAGCTGCCTCACACCTCATCAGCCCAGCGCCAGTGAAGCCGCAGTACTCGCTTGTCACAACAGCAGGGAGGTACTCCTCGTACCAGCCTCCAGCTGTCCCCACTGTCACGAGCTCAACGCTCTTCGGGTCTATCCCAGCGTCCTCTACAGCAGGCTTAACAGCCTCGAAGGTCAGCTCAGCCACGTTCACGTCCTGCCTGTTCCCGAACTTTGACTGCCCTACCCCTATGACAGCCACTCTCCTCATTAAAAGCACCAGCTCAGAGAAGGCACAGGCTATTAAACTGTTTTGACCAAGTGCACATGGATGGAGGGGAGGTACACGCGGATATCAGCCCCTGAGGCGGACGCCCAGGCTACGACTGGACAGCTCGGATTGTGAACATGAGCCTTGTCGCGTCTCTTGGGCCGAGCACCATCCTTATCCTCTTCACCACTGAGCCATAGAGCTTGATGAGCTCATCTGGCTCCACGTTGTACACCTCCACGTGGACGCTTATGAACCTCCTTCTCCTCACCAGCTTATCGCTCTCCACAGTGACGCTGAGCACGTTGAAATCCACGTTCCTCCTCCTGAGCGCCCCGAAGGCTCTGCTAGCTGCCCTAGCTATGTCGCTGCTCCTCCTGGGGTAAAGGGAGGCAGCTAGGTCAGCTATCTTGGCTAGGGCGTCGCCTACATTCATCCATCATCCAGCTAGGGTTTGTGTAGTAGCTTTATAAGGTTGCTCACGGCAATCTAACCTCAGGCTCGGGGAGCCATGCCCAGCGTGATATGCAGAGGCCTGTGGAAGCACTATGGGAGCACCGTGGCGCTCAGAGACGTGAGCTTCGAGCTCAAGGAGGGAGACTTCTGCCTTGTAGCTGGGCCAAATGGGGCTGGGAAAACCACCTTGATGAGGGTTCTATCCGGGATAACCCAGCCAAGCTGGGGTGAGGCTTATGTGAGCGGCGTCAGCGTCAGGAGCGCAGCTGTGAGGGCTAGGGTAGGCTACCTCCCTGAGGAGGCTGGAGTCCTGGGTGGGCTCTCGGTTTGGAGGAACACCCTGCTCTACGCTAGGCTATCAGGGTACAGCGGTGGGGAAGCTGAGAGGAGGGCTAGAGAAGCCCTCACGCTGATGGGGCTCTGGGAGCTCAGGGGCAGGAGGGCAGGCTCCCTCAGCAAGGGGCTTGCTAGGAGGCTTGTTCTGGCTCAGCTTCTGACCAGGGATGCTGAGGTTCTCCTGCTGGATGAGCCTGCAGCAGGCCTGGATGTGGTCAGCTCACTTGAGCTCAGGAGGTTTGTGAGGAGGCTAGCTGACTACGGGAGGGTGGTGCTCTACACCACACACCATGTGCATGAGGTTGATGAGCTAGCTGACAGGGTCCTCCTGATATCAGGTGGCTCAGTCAGGTACTTCGGTAGCTCAGCTAGCTTCATGAGGCTCAGTGGAACCTCGATCCGTGTCCTCTACTCTCCTCCATCAGACAGGTTCATCAGGGAGCTGGCTGAGAGGGGGCTTGAGGCAGAAGGTGGGAGGGGGCGTGCTGTAGTCAGGTGTAGCATGCCTCTCACGAGAGCTCTGCTTGAGGTCGTGGATGCAGCTGTCTCAGCTGGAGTGAGGCTGGATGGAGTTGAGGCTGGGGCTGGGAGGATGGAGGAGCTTGTTGCGAAGGTGATCTCAGGTGCTTAAGCTGCTAGCTGTAGTGGAGAGGGAGGCTCTGGACTCCCTGCTTGACAGGAGGTTCATGCTAGCAGCCCTGTTCGGCACGCTTGTCGTGCTGGTGCTAGGTGGGGTAGCTAAGCTATACTCTACCAGGAGCGTGGTTGAGGCAGTGGAGTCCATGTCACCTGAGAGGATAAGCGAGGTTGTGGTTAAGACTGGGCTAGCTAAGCTTGTCCCGGTTTCAGTGGTCCAGGGGGACTCCAGGTGGGCTATGGAGCTCCAGAGGAGGCTGAGGGAGCAGGAGTCTGTTGAGCTCGTCGCGTGCAGGAGCCTAAGTGAGGCGATGAGGCAGCTTGAAGCGGGGAGGACTGTCGCTGTCTTAGACCTAACTGGGCTTAGCGAGAGCGGTGGGAGGGTGCTTCTGGTAGCCAACAACAGCAACTACAGGTCTGTGATAGCTGTGAGCGCGATATCCTCTACAGTCAGGGAGCTCTCCAGGGAAGCTGCCCTGGAGGAGGTTAGGAGAGCTGGGCTGAGCCCAAGCATCCTCTCACCCATCTCACTCGAGTTCAAGTCTGTTGGAGGTGAGCTGCCCAGCTACGCTGGAGGCTATGCTGCCATGCTCAAGGACACAGCTATAGCATTCACCTTGATGCTCCCCTACATAACCACAGCAGCGTTCGTAGCCGAGTCCATAGCGGGAGAAAGGGACAGGAAGACCCTGGAGCTCCTCCTCTCCCTCCCAGTCTCATGGAGGACCATAGTAGCTGGGAAGGCCCTGACGTACACCATGGCATCAGCTGGCCTCTTCCTCACCTGGGTGGCTCTGCTGGATGCTATGGGAGTCGAGATGAGGGGGAAGGCTACTTTAGCTGCCCTGGAGGCCCTCTTCGGGCTGGCTATCTCAAGCATGGGGGTTGCGATATCAGCCTTCTCAAGGGACTCTAGGGAAGCTAATGTCCTCTACTCCTTCCTGGTCGGTGGAGTTGTGGTAGCGAACATAGCTCCAGTCTCACTGAGAGCAAACCCCATTGCAGCTCTAGCTGGTAGGGCCTTAGATGTGCTTAGCACG
>QMWA01000198.1 GCA_003661385.1 Thermoproteota archaeon
CTCTGGCACAGTATGCCTTGTAGCAGCGTCACCAGGTGTATTTAGCCTCCTAAAGGGGCTGGGTGTAGCTGTAGTCTATGGGAGCTGTGCTGCTGACACAGACTTTGAAGCTGCCTTGATGCTAGCTGACTTAGCTGCTGAGCTTGGCTGCAAGGTGAGTCTGGTAGAGGACTCTGAGCTCTCTAAGCTAGATGTGAACTTGATAGTTGTAGGTGGGCCTGCTGTAAATAAGGTTGCAGAGGAGCTCAACTTTAAGCTTGGGGTGGGCTTCAGACGCTCTAGAGGAGGCTGGGTGCTCCTAGTTGACAGGCCTAGGAGGGCTTTCAGGGGCCGTGATGTGGGGTTTGTGCTCGCGTCAAAGCTCTCTGGCAGAGTCATCATATGGGTTGCTGGCGTCGCTAGAGAGGGCACTGCCGCTGCAGCAAGGTACTTAGCTGAACACTATAGCGAAGTCAAGCTAGGCTCCCTCACCTTAGTCAAAGGTGAAAGAGTTCTCGAAGCTGCCTCTCTGACCGAGGAGGCTGAGAGGACTGTGATCAAGCTGACAGTCTACTACTTCTACAGCATCCTCAGGAGGTACAGGGGGCCCTGGATTGGAGCAGATGAGACCACCAGAATACACATCTGGTGTATCCCACCAGACCTAGAGGAAGGCTGGTACATAGTATGGGATGCCAGCCCAAGCGAGCTCCCAATAGCAGGCATATACAACACTGTGTGGCTTGTAAGGAAGTTCAACAGCGATGCTGGCACAGCCCTGGTGAGGCTAGGCAGATACTACATGCCCTCAGATAGCACTGTTATAGCTGAGCTAGACAGAAGCCAGGGAGTACACTACAGTATCAGGGAGAACAGCTACATCATATACTGGAGAACAGGCCTCATACCCCTAGGAGTACAGCACAGCATACCATGGACCAGCGGAGAAATGAGCTTCGAGATCAGGCCCGCAAAGACGCCTGGAGCCTTCGCCCTCTACATCTACAGGATGGGAGAAGTTATAGCATGTGACCTGCTAGTGAACGTGACTAGAATAGAGGTGAATCTGGGGCCAGATGGGAAGCCTACCATACTCGAGCTTGAAGTAGTTAAGGCATGCCCAGATGCAAGGTGCATCAGCCTAGTGTTCAAGCTGAAGGCTAAGGGGCCTGTGCTCAACGTCTCGGAGCTGGGAGACGACCTAAACCTCACCCAATTCCTATACATCCTATGGTGGGATGGCAAACGCCTCCTGTGGGCAAAGACCCCTGAGATAGAGGTTCCAAGCTGGCTTCCTAACAAGGCACACGTCAACATAACCGATGACACATGGCTCACTGTAGCAGACCCAAGCAAGCTGGAAGACTAGCTGCACCACAGCCGAAGCAGCTAGCTAAAGGCTGTTAACCATAGCAGTAGGCTGCCGTAGCCACTCCACCAATACCCTGACCCTCAGCACTTGTGCCTGTAGATAGGTAAGCCCTACGATAAATGCTGTCATCAATCTAAAGCCATGAAATCTCCTACTAGCACTAGCTAATAGACTTAACTTACATAACCCCAAGATGCCTTAGCTCTTCAAGCTGCATACTAATCCCACAGCTTCTATAGCAGCTTTCCCGCTCGCTATCACATGAGAGTGTGTGCGCTGTTCACATGCTACTACCTATATTAAGGGTATGGCTGGGGGCTTTGGTGAGTTCATGCGGTATGTGGTTGCTGAGAGGGATTCTGTTGACTCTCGTATCCTGTGGGTTAAGCTGAATGCCCCTGAGAGGCTCAATGTGCTGAGCTCGAAGATGCTGGAGGAGCTCTATGAGGCTCTGGCTGAGGCTGATAGGGATGATGGTGTGCAGGCCATCATACTGGCTGGTGTTGGGAGGGCATTCTCAGCTGGAGCAGACCTCAAGGAGATCTCTGCCTCGGGCTTTGAGGAGGGGGTGAGGTGGCTTAGCGGGTATCTTAGGGTCATTGAGCTCCTGAGGGAGACTGGGAAGCCTGTCATAGCAGCTGTCAGAGGCGCCTGTGTAGCTGGAGGCCATGAGATTGTGATGGCGTGTGACCTCATTGTAGCAGGGAGGTCAGCTAAGCTAGGTCAACCTGAGGTCATAGTAGGCTCAACAGCCTTAGGCTTAGGAGCGCAGCTTCTCCCCCTGATAGTTGGAGAGAAGAGGGCTAGGGAGATGCTGCTTACCGGTAGGCTGCTTACAGCAGAGGAAGCCTACCAGGCTGGCTTAGTGAACAGGGTCGTAGACGACGAGAAGGTGGAGGAGGAAGCCAGAAAGCTAGCACAGCAGATAATAGACAGAGTAAGCCCACAGGCATTCAGGGTGATTAAGTCGGCTTTAAAGTACTGGACTGACCTAGCTATGCTCAACTTGCAGCTTGCAAGAGACATAACAGCCATGGTATGGGCCTCAGAGGAGTTCAGAGAGCGAGCAAAAGACTTCCTAGAGAAGAGAGAGATGAAGCCGAGGAAGTTCACAGGAGTCCTGCCAAGGAAGCTGAAGCCGCAAGAGGCAGCAGACAGCCAATAGTGGTGATCGGAGGGGGGCAGCTGACACAACCCTAATCTCTTGTGGCTTGTAGGCTTATCAGCTGGCTGGGTTGAGTGAGGGTTGAGGAGTTTAGAGGCATCCTCTTAATAGGTTGTATGAGTGACGAGTGCACTACTTGGAGCTCCTATAAGCCACTACGGTATCCAGGGCCTTCTCGTAGGCCCTGTATGGCCTTGAACACCTCATAGCCTTGCTTGAGGAGGTAATATGACTTTACACCAGCTTTCCTAGCGTTTAGCACCTGTATCCTATCGTTTGATATGAGAACTGCTCCTGTAAGCTTGGCACAAGCTATGTAGTATGCGTCAGCTGCTCTACACCCGGTTTTCAAGGCGGCTTCAAAAGCTTCCTCATGTAGCCCATTAAGTACAGTCACCCTCTCCGTCACCTCCTTTACAAGCTTCCTCACCACCTCCTGCCCATGTCTTCTAGCGAGCAGGCCTGCAAGCTCCACCTTAAACAGCGCTGGCTCGTATATGTGAAGCTTCTCAGCTTCAGAGAAGAGCTGCTCTGCTAGCCTCCTCCTATCTTTATCGTGTTCATTGAATAGATCAAACCACACTGAGGCGTCTATAACCAGCATTTCATCGCCTTTCAGCTAAAAACCTCTCGATTTCCTCGGTTGACAAGCTGACTCCACGCCTCCTGTACTCTCTAGCTATCTCAATGATACTCCTTTCAATCCTCACCCTGACTCTCTCCCCCTCCCTAAGCTCCAGCTTCTCAAGAGGCCTTAGAACCCCATTCTCATACACAGCCTCAACCACAATGCCCATAAAGCTATCCCACATGAC
>QMWA01000199.1 GCA_003661385.1 Thermoproteota archaeon
TAAAAGACGAGATGCTATCAGCGTTCTCTGTCTGTGGGTCCCCGGAGTAATGTATAGATAAGATTAGGGAGCTCCAGAAGGCTGGAATATCACAGCTAGTAGTAGGTTCTCCAATAGGCCCCAACGTGAAGGCTGCAATAGAGCTAATAAGCAAGGAGATAATGCCAAGCTTTAAGTAGCCTACCTGAACAAATCTTCTTCCTCAGGTCTCACCAGCTCTCTTCCTCTTCCCTCCCCTATTAAGTGCTTACATCCTCTCACAAGTGCCACTGGAACCCTCCTGCTCTTACCCATAACCAGCTCTGCTGCTGCAGCTATCTCATCAGCAACAGCTATCACAGTAGCTCTCAGCTCCCTGCCGTACATGTCCAAACTACCCCTATAGTCAAGCAACGCTTTTACACCTGATATCCCAATAGCAAAGTTAACCTGCCCTCTACGCCATGGCCTACCCCATGTGTCAGTTATCACAACACCAACATCAACACCTGTTATCTCTCTAATCCTTCTCCTGATCCTGTCAGCGCTGGCATCAGGGTCCTCTGGAAGAAGAGACGCCAGCTCCCCTCCTCCCACATTGGACAGATCCACCCCGGAGTTAGCGCAAACAAAGCCGTGCTTAGTTTCAGTTATCAAGACCCTCTTATCCATCCTCACAATTCTCTTGCTCTCCCTGAGAGCTAGCTCTATAACCCTAGCATCTTTCTCATAGCGTCTTGCGATCTCCACAGCAAATTGAGAGGGCTCAACTGCTCCCAAGTTTACTATCCTTCCCTCAGCTTTAGAAACTATCTTCTGGGTCACAACGATTATATCACCGTTCTCCAGACTAACTCCCATTTCAGAGAGCTTTTGGACTATAATCTTAGCTATATCGTCTCCCTCCTTTACATCTGGTATTCCCTCAACCCCTATGAGCTCGATTCTCAACATGGCCCCCTGCAGATTATAGAGAACCCTTTTATAGCTGAGAGACATACCTAACTTGTGATGTGACCACTCCAGACTGAGTCTACGATGATGAGCCATGGAGTGACTGAACCAGCCTTAAGGGGGTGAGAGCCCTAAAACTAGATAGAAGGAAGCCAATTCTTGTGACATGTGCTCTCCCATATGCAAACGGCCCTTGCCACCTAGGCCATCTCAGAACATACGTTCCTGGAGATGCTTTTGTAAGATTGCTTCGGAAAATGAAGTATGATGTAGTTTTCATATGTGGATCAGATGCACACGGTACCCCAATAGTTGTTGAAGCAGAGAAAGCTGGCATCTCCCCAGAGAAGCTTGTAGAAAGATATCATAAGCGGTTCCAGGACGTATTCAGGAAGATCGGGATCTCCTTTGACTACTATGGCTGCACACATGATGAGACGAACCACAATAGAACTAGGGAAATAATCGAAGCACTGCACCGGAACGGGTACATATATGAAGCTGAAACTGTCCAGTACTACTGCCCAAGCTGCAAAAAGTTCCTTGCTGACCGCTACATAGTTGGGATGTGTCCACATTGTGGAGCTGAGGCCAGAGGTGATGAATGCGACCAGGGGTGTGGGCGATATCTTTCTCCTGGTGAGGTTCTTAACCCTAGATGCGCGTTCTGCGGCATGACTCCCGAGAGGAAGGCGGTAAGACACGCTTTCTTCAAGCTATCCGCGTTTGAGGGCTTCCTAGCCAAGTTCATAGAGCAGACAGAGATAACACCAAATGCACGAGGCTTAGCAAAAAGCTGGCTCAGCAGGGGCCTTAGAGACTGGTGCATCACAAGGGTGCTAAACTGGGGTGTCAGATATCCCAGAGACCCCTCCCTGGTTGTATATGTCTGGGTGGATGCTCCTATAGGCTACATATCATTCACTGAGGACTGGAGCAAGATAAGCGGTATACCATGGGAGAAGTTTTGGAAAAGAGGAGAGGCGACGATAATACACTTCATTGGAGCAGACATAGCATATCACCACTGTATATTCTGGCCTGCGATGCTGAAGGGAGCTGGATACTCCCTACCAGCGGCGATACTAGCTCATGGAATGCTGACCATAAATGGGATGCCATTCAGCAAAACAAGAGGCAATGTCGTTTGGGTAGAGCAAGATCTACTGGACAAAGGAATAGACCCAGATGCGATCCGATACTTCATACTCTCCTCAACATCCTTCACCAGAGATCTAGACTTCAATACCTCTCTGCTCTCCAGCAAAGTCAACGATGAGCTAATAGGCATATTCGGAAACTATGTGAACAGGGCTCTGTCATTTGCATACAGGTACTATGGCCATGTGCCCAGTGGAGAGTTAGAGGAAGAGGTGCTGGATAAGATAAGGGAGTCAATGGAGGAGTTTAAGAAGACCCTAAACGACCTAGATCTAAGGCACATCTGTACATCATTCATGTCCTTAGCCTCATTTGGGAACGAGTACTTCCAGAGCAGAGAGCCTTGGGTTAAGTTCAAGACAAAGCCAGAAGAGTGCTCTGCTACGATAAGAAACTGCCTACAGATAACAAAGGCGCTAGCAGTCCTCTCTGAGCCGGCTATGCCGGCTAAAGCCCGGGCAATATGGGAGATGCTCGGCTTAGAAGGTGATGTAAGCAGTGTAAGCCTGGAAGCATGCCTAGACCCTCTTCCCATAGGCCTGGAAATCCAGAAACCTAAGCTTCTCTTTAAGAAGCTTGAGGCTAAGACTCTAAAGTCTATAGATGAGGAGCTATCTAGGAGGAGAGGAGGTAGAGCACTTGGACGTTGAGAAAATGATACGGAGGCTTGCAATAGAATCAGGGAGATCTGAGGAGGAGGTACGCAGGCTCTTTGAGAAGACCCTAGAGGAGTACAAAGAGACTCTAAATGAGGAGGGGGTGCTCTTTCTGGTAGCTAGAGAGCTAGGCCTCTCTCCAGCATATGAAACTCCGACAGGAGAGGCTATACTTAAGCTTACGATGCTCATACCGGGCTTAAAGAATGTTACAACGGCGGGAAAGGTTGTGAGAGTGATCCCAGCAACCACATTCACCAGGAAAAACGGATCAACTGGGAGAAGAGCAGAGCTTCTGATAGCTGATGAGACTGCTAGGCGCCGTGTTGTGCTCTGGGGGAGGGCTGCAGACCTAGCCAGTGAGGGGATAATATCGGTAGGTGACGTGATAAAAATCAGAGGAGCAAGAGTTAGGCGAGGATTAGATGGCACACCAGAGATACATGTAGACCACTCTTCGATAGTGGAGCCCCTATCTGAAGACGAGTTGAAGGCTGATCTAGCTTCTCTAAAGGACATAAGGCCGGATGAAAACTTCTATCCACTATCTGACCTCGAAGA
>QMWA01000200.1 GCA_003661385.1 Thermoproteota archaeon
GATCATGAAGACATTGAAGCCAAGCCACTGGTGGTAGGCCATAGGCGGGTCTCTCTGAGTCGAGAACGATATCTTCCCTAAGGTACCAAGGTACTCAATCTCCTCAAGAGCCTTGATTACAGCGTCGGAGTTGGTCGACTTGGCCTTCTTGATTGCCTCTACTAGGACGTAGACGCTGTCGTAGGCCTCCATGGCTGCGAAGGTCGGGTCCCTACCATACTTAGCCTTGAACTTCTTTATGAACTCCTCTGTCTTTGGTGTGAGCATCACTCCCTTAACCCAGACTGTCTTGGTGAGCACGTACCTGCCTGCTTCCCCTACTGTCTCCCAGAACTCTGGGTATAGTGTGCTTGTGCTCATTGAGACTAGGGCGCACTTTGGTGATGGAGCTAGCCCTAGCTCATAGGCTTGCTTGACTATCAGGTAGCCTCCTGTGCCAGTGAATATGTCTAGCAGGAGGTCTGGCTCATGCCTCTGGATCTCAAGCAGCTGTGGTGTGAAGTCTGTTACAGTCCTCTCAGCTGTGAATGGGCCTATAACCTCGATCCCACGCTCCTTGAACACCTTAGTCATTATCTCAGTGACATCAAGCCCCCAGTCTGTGTTCTCAGCTATTATAGCAACCTTCTTGAACCCTGAGTCAGCTAGGAAGTTAGCTATCTTAGTGTAGAACAGGGTTACAGCAGGTGCTATCCTGAAGACCTCAGGATACTGCTTTGCAGTAATCTTATCAGACCAAGCTTCACTGATTATTATCGGGACATGATACCTGTGAGCAACCTCAATCTCAGCTATAGCCACTGAGCTATGGAACTCACCAACAACACCAACAACCTTGTCCTTAGTAATCAGCTTCTCCATAGCAGCAGTACCCTTCTCAGGAAGCCCAGCAGTATCCTCAACAATAAGCACCAGCTTCTTGCCTAGAACCCCTCCTGCAGCATTTATCTCCTCTACTGCTAGCTCCATTGCCATCTTCATCTCTGCACCAGACTCGTAGGCACCTGGCTCTGAAAGCGGGACTACACCACCTATCTTGATCTCGCCTACAGGTGTCGGCGTGGGGGTAGGTGTCGGTGTTGGGGTTGGCTTAGGCGTGGTTGGTGTGGGCTTTGGTGTGGGTGTGGGCTTTGGTGTGGTGGGTGTTGGGGTTGGTGCTTGGCCTATGCAGCCTGCGAACACGACCATGACTGTGATTAGGGCTAGTGCTAGGGTGTACTTTCTGATTGCCTCCTTACTCACTTTCATCTTCTATCACACAAGTATAGGGTCTGTTGAAGGCATATTAAAGATTTTTTACTTCGACAAGTGACTAAAGTGCTGCAATTCCACAAAAAGCTTGTCTGCTGTGAGTATACCATACCTTCCCTTGTATACCATGCTTGTGTCTGCTGGCTTTTGGTCTCTGCCATGGAGCCTATGCCACATTGGAGGTGTGGGGAGGCGTGTTTCTGACACGGTACTGTATACCTAAGGACCCCATGTGGGCGCACATCTGTGTTTAAGCATCTGCCTTTGAGCAGTATGGCGAAAGGCTTTTAAGAGCTGTAGCTGTGAGTGTCCAGGTGTCTGCGTGGATGTGATCTTGGAGGTCAGGAACCTGACTAAGAAGTTCGGTGGGCTTATCGCTGTCAGAAACGTCTCGCTTGCGCTCGAGAAAGGAGATGTTCTTGGGCTTATTGGGCCGAATGGCGCTGGGAAAACGACGCTCATTAATGTCGTCAGCGGCATTTACAGGCCAGATGGGGGGAGGATCTACTTCAAGGGGTCTAGGATAGATGGGCTTGAGCCATACAAGATAGCTAGAAGAGGGCTGTGTAGGACATTTCAGATTCCGAAGCTGTTCGACAAGATGACAGTTATTGAGAACTTGCTCGTCCCAGCATATGCGATAGAGGCGGAGAGCATATACGGCAAGGCTGTTGACACCCTCAAGTTCATTGGGCTTGAGCACCTGATGCATGAGAGGGCTATGAACCTCTCTGGAGGCCAGAAGAAGCTCCTTGAGTTCGGTAGAGTCCTGATGCTTGACCCTGAGGTCATGCTCCTCGATGAGCCCTTCGCTGGGGTTGCGCCATCGATAAAGGAGCAGATAATGAAGCTGATCAAGGAGCTCTCTGAGCAGGGTAGATCCTTCTTGATTGTGAGCCATGATATGCCATCTGTATTCGGGCTATGTGAGAGGATAGCTGTGATGAGTGCTGGCGAGAAGATAGCTGAGGGGGCTCCTGAGTCCATCAGAAACGACATCAGGGTTATTGAGGCTTATCTGGGTGGTTGACATGGGGGCTTTGCTGTCTGTTAAGGAGGTTGTAGCCGGGTACTATGAGGATGTTGACATACTGCATGGTGTGAACCTCGAGCTGATTGAGGGGACCACGACGTGCATCATAGGGCCTAATGGAGCTGGGAAGTCTACTCTCGTGAAGACTATATGCGGGTTCTTGAAGCCTAAGGTCGGATCTATAGTGTTCAATGGGGAGGAGATTGGTGGGCTTAAGCCTCATGAGGTGATCAGGAAGGGGATATCATATGTACCTCAGGAGAAGGGGATTTTCCCCTACATGACTGTCGAGGAGAACCTGATGCTAGGTGGGTGGGTCATCAGGGATGACCCAGGGAGGCTGAGGGAGTGTGTTGAGGAGGTGTTGGACAAGTTCCCGAACCTTAAGAGGAAGAGGAAGATGAGGGCTGGCATGCTGAGTGGTGGAGAGCAGAAGATGCTTGAGGTTGGTAGGGGGCTGCTGCTGCACCCTAAGCTTGTGATATTCGATGAGCCCACAGCGGGGCTTGCCCCGAAGCTCGCCATAATGGTCTATGACATAATAAGGGGGCTTAAGGAGGAGGGGCTCACGATACTCATGGTAGACCAGAATGTCAGGCAGGGTGTCTCCGTCTCAGACTACACCTACATAATGGAGCAGGGCAGGATAACAGGTGGAGGCCCTAGGGAGGAGGTCATGACCTCGCTCAAGGAGATAATAAGGGGGTGGCTGGGCTTCTAGCACAAGTTCAAGCTTGAGCTGAGCCAATAAAAGTGGAGTAGTGGCGTCTAGTAGTAGTACCAGATGGACTTGTAGTCCTCTGGGTTCTCTCCCCTCTCCTCTAGTATGTCTAGGTATGTCTTGATTGAAACCACGTCGGTGTATATGTAGGGGTTCACTAGGGCTAGGTTCTTCTCCCATGGGTGCCAGAGGTATATTCTCCTGCCATCTGGCCTGATCATTATCAGGTCGTGGTCTTGCCATGCTCTTATGTGGTTCTTCCCTAGCCTTGGGACGTTGAACAC
>QMWA01000201.1 GCA_003661385.1 Thermoproteota archaeon
ACTGTGGAGAGGGAGAGGCTTGAGAGGGAGCTGAGAGCCCTGACGGGCTTAGACGCCAGGGTAGAGCTCCTCAGGAGGATAAGGAGAGCAGAGGAGGAGCTGAAGGCAGCCAAGTCCCTGGCCTCTAGGGTGAGGGTAGCTGACAGAGAGCTCCTGGAGGCTGTGCTAGAAGCCTGCAAGCGTAGAGTAGCCTCAGCTTACAGGCTGTTCGACTACAACCCCAGGGCAGCACTTGAGGCAGCCCTGACTGCAGCAGAGGTAGCTAGAGCCATAGCAGAGGTCCTGGAGGCGAGAGCTCCATTCGAGGTGAAGGCACGTGCCTAACCCGCTAGCCATCCTCCTTCTCCTACAGCTCAAAGTCCTCCTGCTAGGGCAGCTTCCAGCTCAGCTCCCAGGGGTACAGCAGGCAAGCCAGCTGCCACCAGACCTATCAGGGTATGCAGCCATCATAGTAGCTAGGAACCTGACATCAAGCGAGGTAAGAGAGCTCCTAGAGTACATCGCTAGCGGAGGCTGCGTGCTCCTCCTAGCTGATGTCAAGACAGTACCTGAGCTAGGAGTCAACATGACCCTCACGGTGAATTCGAACAGCACACCCATACCACTGACCCCGCTTGTACCCTGGGCAACTAGCCTCAGGGTAGATGGGTGTATGGCAGTCAACACCACAGCTGGATGGCACCCAATCCTAGTCACGTCAACTGCATGCTGGGCTGACGACGGAGACTCTGTTAAGGAGTGGTGGGAGCCCTACGGGACCATAACAGTTGCTGCAGCCATGCAGAAGGGGGCGAGCAGGCTGATTGCAGCAGGCTTCACCTCAGAGACCTGCCCTCTGGAGTTCCTCCAGGCAGCCTTAGAGTGGCTTACAGAGCCATACAAGTGCAGAATGGAGCTCCAGCTTGCTTTAGCTGAGGCAGCACACCCTAAGGCAAGGGACGCTGCTTCCCTAGGCTTAAAGCTCCTCGAAAAGGGGGATGTTAAGATGGCTTGGATGCTGGCTGAGGCCTCAAAGGCCATATCAAACGCCACCCTAGCCCTGAGGGAGGCTAGGATGCTGCTAGCTGAGGCGACAGCAGCTGCAGCAGAGCTCTCAAAGCTGGAGCAGGAGGCTTCTAGGCTAGCTGCGAGGCTGGAGAGCTTGGAAGCAGACATCAGCTCACTGAGCCTAGCAGACCCAAGGGAGGCATCAGCTGAGGCAGGGAGGCTGGAGGCTGAGGCCAGAGCAGCCTTGAGTTCAGTGAAGCAGCTCCACTCCACACTAGCTCAGCTAGCGCTTTCAAAGGCAGTAGAGCAGCTAGCTGAAGCCAGGATGCAAGCTGAGAAGGCCGCTAGCCTAGCAGAGCAGCTGAAGCAGCTTGGAGTGGAGGTGGATGAGAGCAAGCTCAGCGAGCTCCAGGCTTCGATAAGGGAGGCCGAGGAGAAGGCCAGCGAGGCTCCACTAGAGGCCTTGAGCAAGGCAAAGCTCCTGGAGCTGAAGGCGGAGGAGCAGGTGAAGCTCATGGAGGCCACGCTAGCTAAGGCGAGGGAGGCGAGGGAGGCCATAGCTAGAGCAGAGGAGACGATAGCTAAAGCCAGGGAGGCTGGAGCAGACACAGTGGCAGCAGAGCAGCAGCTTAAGAAGGCCAAGGAGGCCTTGAGGGGAGGGCAGCTGCAGGACGCCCTTAATCTAGCCAGGGAGGCGGAGTCTAGGGCAGAGGAGGCTAAGATGAGGGCTGAGGAGAGGAGAGCTGAAGGCATGAAGCTAGCTATAACAGCAGCAACTGCAGCAGCGTCGCTAGCTGCCATAGCAGCCACCATGTCACATGTGAAGTCGAGGAGGAGGGTCAAGACTAAGGCCATAGAGGCAATAGCCTCAGCAAAGCAGCTTGTAAAGGAAGCGGAGGCGGCGCTGCCACGTGACCCAGGCTACCAGAGCAGGCTAGCTTCAGCTAGAACAAAGCTTGTGGAAGCTCAGGCTCTAGCAGAGCAGAAGGCGTGGAAGCAGGCACTAGAGAGGGCGGAGCAGGCTAGGAGAGTGCTGAGGGCAGCCCTAACAAAGGCAGCGAGGCAAGCTGAGCTGAAGCAGATGTGGGCAGCAGCCCTAGAGAAGCTAAGGCAGCAGGCCTCAGCTACGCTAGACAAGCTTGCAAAAGCCCTCAAAACAGGATACAACACGCCGAAGCTAGCCTCACTCCTAACTGAGATAGCCCCAGAGATCAGGAAGGCACAGGCGCTATACGAGCAGGCACTGTACACAGAGCTAGAGATAACAGCAACACAGCTCAGCCAGCTCCTAGAGCAAGCAGAACAAGAGGCTGAAAAGGCCCTTGAAGCAGAGAGAAGGTACCAGGCCAAAGCGAAGCCTAGGCTAGAGGAGCTGGCCTATAGGGCAAAGCTAGGAGAGCCAGTACAGCTAGCAGAAGCCCTACAAGACTTCACACCCCAGGAGAGAGAGTGGGTGCTGAAGCATAAGATCCCAAGAGAGTACCCAGAGCTCTTAGGGAAACCCAAGGCAAGGCTAGCAGACTTCAAAGCACACCTGCTAGAGCAGCTAAGGGAGAAGATAGCAGCAGAGATAGCAAAGGGAACTACACCACACAGAATAGAAGTCCAAGCAACACCAAAGACAGAAGCAGAGAGGAAAGCGCTACAAGAGCTAAGACAGCACCTACTAGAAGCCCACGGGATAAGAACATACCTAAAGGGAAGCAAGCTCATAACAGAAGGAGACCTAAAGCAGCTACTAACAACACCGTTAGCAAAAACACCATGACAAAAGCCCACACCACACAGCCAAAAGCCCCAGCAGCCCACACACTACAGCAGCCCAGCCTACCCTGAAGCCATACAGCACTCAACAGCATCCACCTGAAAGCAAATCCAACACCCTAAATCAATATCAATCCTTTTAAGCAGGCTATCCAATAGCATCACATGTCTGTTGAAGCAGTGATCGAGACCTTGCTCTCTACACCAGAGTACCTCAAGAAGTTAGCTAAAGCATTAGCTCCAGAAGTAACCCTAGAGATAGCTACATCACCCGAGTTAAGAGAGGCGGTAGTAAAGAGGATAGCAGAGCATGCAGCAACCAAAAAAGATATAGAAGAACTAAGAAAGGAGATAAGAGAAGCAGAGGAGAGGACAAGAAGAGAGCTCAAGACATACATAGACCTCAGAGTAAAACACCTAGAGGAGAGAATTAACGCCGTAGAGAAGAGAATAGACGACTTGTATGGTATGCTCAAGG
>QMWA01000202.1 GCA_003661385.1 Thermoproteota archaeon
GAAGGGATATGCTCCTTATTTACTTTTCTCCAGGACGCCCTCTTCCAGCATCCCGGCCTCTCTCAAGGCTCTCTCCACTTCACTCATGAGAATCTTGGCTGAGATGTGGAGGGGGGAGTCTCTTCCAGGGAAGGGGTCTAGCTTGGTTGAAGCCATGCACGGGTAAAGCTGATGTAGTAGCGCAGCTTTCCATACAGCTTTCTCAGCAGAGCACCTACTAGCCTGTTTGCAACATGCCACGTGCTCCCACATGGTGCTCCTCTCAACACCTCGACCTCCTCTACAACTTCTCTGCCACGTATCACAAGCTTTGGTCGCCCAAAAAGCTTGGCAAACTCTAATATGGCCCTATGCCCGCTGGGAGCAAGAGAGCAGAAGGGCCTCGGAAATACGCAGCAGACCTCTGGTAGAGACTCGCGTATCCTTTTTATCTCACCTTGAGGCAGCCAGATATCGTTGTCAACTGGCGCTATCAGGGCTTCTACCTCAGCTTTCTTCGCTATAGCCGGTATCAGAGCAGCAGCCTCGGCATGCTCCAGAAGAGAAAGCATTAACTCAGCTTTCTCAACTTCCATAGGCGTATACAGCCCGATATCAGAGTCGAGTGGAGGTATGCGCTGGATTCTAGTAGCTGCTATGCTCCAGTGCTTAGGCGCCCTCTTAGCGATGTTCTGAAGTATTCTCTCACCATACCTCCCAGAGTAGACTACCAGAACTCTCATACAGCATGCATAGCGCTCAAATTAATTTACACAACCCCTGCTCATAGGGTGTCCTCTTGAGAGACCTGTACTCGGTCAGCCTGGAGAGAGGTGAACTAGCCTTCACATACCTGGGTTACTCTTGTGTCGCTATCAGAACCCTGGAGAAGGTGATTCTAGTAGACCCAGCTGACCTAGTCAGCCCAGCTGACCTAGCTGGCCCGCTAGACCTCCTAGTGTACACGCATGAGCACTACGACCACTTTTCGCTCTCCACAGCTATCAGCCTCTATGAGAAGACGAAAGCCCATGTAGTTGGGAATCCCACTGTCTACCGGAAGCTACAGGGTAAGATACCAGGAGACAAGCTCCATGAAGCGAGGTCAGGTGCTAGTGTAGAAGCTGCTGGAGTGAAGCTGCATGCTATCAAGGCAATACACCCTGGAGAACACCCACTGCTGTACATCATGGAAGTTGGTGCTTTAGCCATGCTGCATGGAGCAGATTCAGGGTATACAGGAGAGCTAGAGGGGCACAGAGCTCAGATTGCTTTCGTCCCTGTAGGCTCTCCTTCACCGACTGCAAGCGTAGGTGATGCTCTCAAGATGGTCGAGGCTGTGGGGGCTAAGGTTGCAGTTCCGATCCACGGGACCCCAGATGAAATGGAGCAGTTCAGGAGTAGAGCTGAGGCTAGAGGCATAAGCGTCGTAGTGCCATCTAGAGGAGCTCTGCTGAAGGTAAGGTGGTGAATTGCAGCCTGTCATCGTAGTAAACATGAAGGTGTACCCGAACTCCATAGGGAAGAGGGCTCTCGACATAGCTAGGAGCGCTGAGAAGGTCTCAGAAGAGACTGGCGTGAGAGTAGTGTTATGTCCTCCTCACACCGAGCTGTATAGGGTTTCCTCCTCGACATCAGCGCCCTGCTGGGCTCAATCTGCTGACGCAGTAGAGCTAGGTGCTCACACTGGCGCAGTTCCCCTCGAGGCTGCTTTGGAAGCTGGTGCAAAGGGCGTTCTACTAAACCACTCCGAGAAGCCACTTAGGATATGGGAGCTCGCATACCTGGCTGAAAAAGCTAAGGTGCTTAAGCTCGAGACCTGTGTGTGCGCTAACTCCCTCCAGTCTGTATCAGCCTGCATAGGTGTCAAGCCGAGCTACATAGCCTATGAGCCGCCTGAGCTGATAGGGGGGGACATGAGCGTGACGAAGGCGAAGCCTGACATTGTCCAAGAGGCAGTCAACCTAGTGAGGTCCAAAGACCCTGACATAGCAGTCTTATGTGGAGCTGGAGTGAAGAAGGCTGAAGATGTGTCAAAGGCCATAGAACTAGGCACAGTAGGAGTTCTAGTGGCATCCGGGGTTGTTGCCAGCAGAGACCCGTATACTAAGCTCATGGAGCTAGCTGGTGGAGCCACGAAGCCTCTTTAGCCTCCTCTCTATCTCCTCAAGCTCATCCCTGTAGACCTTCTCAAGCTCTCTATACACCCTATCAGAGATTAGTGATGTGCCATAGGCTTCCTCAAGCTCCTTTATCCTACTTAGCACCCTCTCCCTTTCCTCCTCAAGCTTTCTAAGCTCCTCATGGCTGGCTGCTCCTTCTTCCACAGCTACCCCGCCTTCTGACCTCAAAGCCATGTACATTAGAGCTACAGCGATAGCCCCCGCCGCTACGATTGCTATCACCGCCTTCAGCCAGCCCACTAGCTGCCCTCCGTGTGTAGGTTGAGGCCATGCTGTACTTGGTGTGCCAGATGCTGAAATAGATGGAGCAGCTGAAGGAGTAGCTGAGGTAGGTGGCTGCATGCTTGGCCTCAGCTTAACAGCTACCCTGATCTTCTTGGCTATCGTGTAGTTCAAGTCAGGCATGTCAGCAGTAATCTGAAGCTCCGCTGGATGTCTGGTAGCAGTCAGCTTAACCTCTAGCACGCTAGAGGACCTAGCCTCAACTTCCTTGCTTGCAGCAACCTCAGCTGGCTTGACTCCGGTTCCATTGACACGTAGCTCGACAACTACACTCCTATCCATCTCATTTATGACAGTCACTATGACGAGGAAGCTATCTCCAGCGTACACCTCCTCTGGAGAGGCTACATCTATGTGCAGAGCTATCTCACCAGGTCCTTCAGCTACCCTCTCTGTCCTCTCTCCACTCTCTGCTTCAACCTCCTCAGCTGGCGGCCTTTCAGCCGCTGAACCAACTATGAGGACTCTTTTGTAGACCCCAAGCCCCTCATTGTCCTTCACCTCGAGTGATATGATCCAGCTGCCTGCTGACACCCTGAATGGAACCACGAAGCTTGTGCTTTCAGCTGGGTTCAGCTGAAAGCCTACCATGCTCCGGAGCAAGGTTGCATTGTACCCCACGAGGCTTGCTGAGAGCTTCAGTGGTATACATGCTGTGTTCTTACAGGTCACGCTGAGGTTGTACTCCAATCCCTCAGCTAGCTTATATGGCTGCTGCACTGGCTCCTCCTCTGGCCCTATTACCTCCCAGC
>QMWA01000203.1 GCA_003661385.1 Thermoproteota archaeon
CTTCCTCAAAGCTGCTCCAAGCGAAGTCATAGAGCACTATGACCCTGTACTTGAGGAGCTCCTCTGCAGTGTAATGGTCTAGCCTCGTGAACACAGGGTTAGGCCACAGCATGCTGCTCGATAATGGCGGAGGGGCCTCTAGGTAGAACCTGTACCCCACAAGCTCCTCAAGGTACTTGTGGAGAGCACGGCCTACGAGGTATGCCCTAGGCTTCTCTACAGGCCTGCTCAGCTCGTATAGCGCTACCCCACCCCTCTTCTCGAGGAGTCTATAGCCTTCCAGCTCACTCATAGTGTAAATCGACACGAAGTACTTAGCTCTCACCTTGTGGAGGAAGTGGGTGAGGCCTAGCCTCGTGTATGGCAGGGGAACTGCTCTCACACTGTACTCTGGAGCATACCACTGGATGGCGTTGCAGAACTCTGTGTAGACTGTGCTGCCAGCTGGCACACTGGCCTCCAGCACACGCGCCGCGGTCCTAGCCAGCTCCACGATGGAAGCATCTCTCTCAAGCACCACCCTGATGCCACTGGCTTCCATGCTGTACTGCGCTACTAGCGTGGAGGCTAGCAGCAGAAGAAGCATGTGCCTCAGCTTCAGCCTAGATGCCCCTATGGAGGCTAGCGCAGCCACTGCTGGAGCCATCGTAGCGAAGTACCTTGGAACCTTGACTGGCATGTGGCTGTGAAACGCTAGGAATGTGAAGAACCAGACTGCTATGGACAGCTGAGGCCTCCTACCCAGGTAGCTGACTACAGCTACGACCGCAGTTAGCAGAGGCAGCCACACAACTGAGCTGAGCTCAGCTAGCGCTACAGCAGCTAAGGCAGTTGCTGAGGCGGTGGAGGCGAGAGCTGCCTTGGCCTCCACTCTAAGTCCAAGGGCAAGCAGGGCGCCTACAGCAGCTAAGGCGGAGAGGAAGAGCCCAAGATGGTAGCTTGGCGAAGTCAGGGTAGGCATGTTGGTGATGTAGTACATGGGGCCACTGACCCTGGCTTCAGGCATCACCTGAGTTCCAAACGCTATTGCAGCTCTGAGGCTCAGGGGGTAGAGCCAGCTGCCGGTCTTAGCCTTGTAGAGGGAGAGCGATGGAAGCACCATGAGCAGAGCGAGGAACCCTCCCTTAGCGACGTGAGCTAGCTGCCTGAAGCTGCGTGTAGCCAGGTAAAGCGAGGCCAGCGGCAGGACGACGAAGGCTGAGGCCTCTCGGATCAGGGAAGAAGCTGCCACGAGCAGGGGGATGGCGAAGGCCAGCTTAGGCTTCTTCAGCGAGTGGAATGCTAGAGCCATCGCAGCTGACGCGAGCGCTACGGAGGGTATGTCAGCTAGCCCACTGGTGGAGTGCAGGTATACGGGGGGAGCTAAGGCGTACACCAGCGAGCCAGCTATGGCATACGGGTAGCTCACAAGCGTGGTGAGCATGGCATAGAGCGAGAGCGAGCTTAAGACGTAGAAGCACGCGCATATGGTAAGGTAGGCCAGCTCGCTTGGGCCAAGCACGCGGAAGGCTAGCGACGCGATGAACGACAGGCCTAGAGGCCTGTTGTACTCGAAGTAGCTTCCTAAGCCAGCTAAGGTCATGGCGTTGCACATGTAGCTGAAGGCATCGTAGCTTGTGACTCCGTAGCTGAGCTGGATGCAGAGCCTGTGTGCTGCTATAGCTGTGTGCAGCAGCATAGCTGCTATGTGCCATGCCATCCTAGGCACACGTGGCATGCATCGTACACCACACTCATGTGATTAAAGCCTTACTGGCTGAGGCAGCTGCCTGCAGCCTACGTGAGCCAGCACAGCCCTATAGACCCTCACGTACATCCTGGCTATGAGCTTGAAGCTCATCCTCCTCTGGATGAGCTCCCTTCCTCTGGCCCCCATCTCTCTAGCCAGCCTCGGATCCTCCAGCAGAACCCTTATCCTGTCAGCTAGCCCAAGTATGTCTCCAGGTGGAACCAGGAAGCCTGTGACACCGTCTACAATGAGGTCCCTCGGCCCTCCTGAGTCATAGGCTACGACAGGCTTCCCAGCGCTCATAGCCTCAGCTATTACGAGGCCTAGCCCTTCTTCTAGAGCTGGGTGAGCGAAGACAGCGCACCTCAGGTACTCGCTCCACAGCTGGCGCCAGGTTAGCTTGCCTACCAGGTGCACTGCGCCCTCTACACCCAGCCTCCTAGCTAGGCTCCTTAAGCTCTCCATCATAGGCCCCTCGCCTACTATCACCAGCTGAGCATCCTTCAACTCACGCTTCACGATGCTGAAGGCAGCCACCAGGTGGTGAAAGCCTTTCCTCGGTATGAGGAAGCCGCACGCCAGGACTACTGGCTCGCTTCCCCTAGGCTCTACCCTAGGTGGCTTCACCCCCATCCTTATGGTGACCACTGGAGTCGATGTGAGCTTCTTCACCTGCTCTCGCATATACCTGCTGTTCACGACCACAACTCTAGCTCTCTGGAAGGCGACCTTAGCTAAGGGAGCTAAGCTCACCCCCAGTACCCTCCCCTTGAACTCCAGGCCATGCTCTGTTATCACCGTGTTAGGGTGCTCAAGAGCTGATATTAGCCCCTGGGGGACAGTCCAGTGCGCGTTCACGAGGTCTGGTGTGAGCTTCCTGATCAGCTTTCTCAGCGAGCTTGCTGCAGCCCTCAGGTAGCTTGGAAGCTGGGCTGCAGCGAGTATGGCAGCTACCCCACTTGCAGCCAGGCTCACGTTGTCCTTCATTCCAGCTCTATACGTGAGCTTGTTCCCCCTCCTGCTGAGCAGGTACGTGAACCTGTGCACCATGACACCATGTGACTCCTCAACTAGAGGAGAGCTGCCGTCGTGTGGGCAGAGCACGTGGACCTCACAGCCCAGCTCAGCTAGCTGCCTGCATAGCTCCTCTATGAACCACCCATGCACGTCTCCATGGAACCTCGGGTACACTGAAGTGAAGTGTATGACCCTCAAGCTCAGCAGCACCCTTCATAGCCCTCTTATAAGCTTTGGTATGGGCGTGGATGCTGTTAGAGCCTAAGCCACATGAGCTCAGCGCTCTGGTGGAAGCTAGCGGCTGCAGTAGGCTTCATACCCCCACGGACACGTGCTCTAGACTGCACTCAAAATGTTTATAACTCTGGAGGCTATGGAAGCTAGGTACCATGTCGGTTGTGGTTGAGGCTAATGACCTGTTTTCTCAAGCTCCAGTTGGGAGC
>QMWA01000204.1 GCA_003661385.1 Thermoproteota archaeon
AGGCGTGTTAAAGTGGACTATAACCCAATGTATGCTTTACCAAGTTGGGATAAAATACTTGGAGGAAGATTTGTAGAGTATGTCATAAGAGAGCTCTGGGAGATCAGCAAGTACGGCATTAAGCTGAGTGGTCTTTCTTTCATTCTGTTGCTTTCAAAGCTTCTTTGGAAAGCAAGCCCCCCTCTATCTAGAGTTGATATACGGATAGTTGAGGCCATGCTGTTAGATCCAGGTGCAAGCGGGAGGAAGATAGCTAAGATGCTTGGAATACCTAAGTCTACGGTTCTTAGAAGGATAAGAAAGCTTAAAGAGAGAAACTGGCTAAGAATGCATGTCATGGTAAACTATCCAATGATAGGGCTGGAACATAAGGTTCTTCTGGCAAAGCTCCCTACTATGAGCGGAAGCTCAATTGAGAAGGCAATCCGAGTACTTGGAATACCATATACGCGGATCTTGATGCCTGTCTATGGTGGGGGCCTGCATGTATACGGAGCATACACTATACCATTCCACCTTGAGAGGGCATTCAGAACGTGGCTCAAGGAGCTTACCAGAAATGGTATTCTGCAGGAATTCCACCTAATAACACTGCTTGGCTACAACATACTGTACAGCTTTACAAGCTACGTCCCAGGCAGAGGGTGGAGAACAGATGGATTCGGGTGGGTAATGTGGTTTGTCGACTGCATAAAGAGGGGGGCTAAAGCACCCATAAAATGGTACAGCTACAGGGATTTTCCGCTTGATGAAATTGACCTGCATATAATAAGAGAGTTGCAGAAGGGGGTTAGCAGCATAAGTTCTATAGCAGAGAGCGTTGGTGTATCCAGGGATGAAGTGAGCAGGAGGCTAGAAAAGCTGAAAAGGGAGGAGGTAGTGACCCTTGTCCCAAGCATGGCCTTTGACGGTTTAAGCGAGGCGCTCATAATGTTATTTAAGGCGGAAGAGCGTGAAACAATCGAGAGCATAGCAGCAGGACTAACCATACTACCTTGCTGCGGATATGCTCCATGTACAGGAGACTTCAGCGGTGTGTTTGCTGTAGCCAAACTGCCCCAAGGCAGCAGCCTCTCATACGCAGATAATCTCTCCAGCGTTTTGAGAGAGCTGGCGGGTATACAGGATGTCAAATTTTACTTTAGATGGGGATATGGCGGGATTCACCGCCTCCTCCCTGTTGAGATGTATGAGCCAGGTAAAGGCTGGCGTAGCTTCGACTTCCCGTTGATATAATACTGAGTGCGTGGGGGATATGGGCTCTTAGACAATATCTCTACTTCTAGTCTAATTTGCTTGCTGTGATGGGGGCACAGTCTACGCCCAGTACCCGGGTTACATCTCGCCAGGCACAGCCTCAGGGGCCATAGTCTTGCTGGGTAATAGCTTGCATAACGATCTTAGGTGGATACGCTACACCCTAGGCCCGTTCGCTGGGGGCTAGTCTACAGGGCGATGCTAGAGGCCCTGGGGGTGTGATATTTGGCTTGCTGCTGATAGCGCTCATTACTAGTGCTGCCGGTAGGCTTATGCGGTGTCTTGGAGAAGCTTCTTCTAAAGAAGTGGAGAAGCTGGCAGGTGCAACTAAACCTTTAAGGCCCAGCATAGTTGGGGGGAAGCTTGCTGGAATGCTATAGCAGGAAAGCTCTGGTTGTAGACCTCTCAAGTAAGAGGGTTAAAACTGAGGAGATAAGTGAGGGCATCTGCAGGAGCCTGATTGGAGGGAAGGGTTTTGGAGCTCACTTCCTGATGGAGTCTGGGGCGAACCTGAGCCCATATGACCCTGAGGCTCCCATAGTACTTGCAGCTGGCCCAGCTGTTGGGTTAGACTTCCCTGCAGCGAGCAGAATAGGCTGCTTCTTCAAGTCTCCGCTGACTGGGTTCTTCGGGGAGTCGTACTGTGGAGGCTACCTTGGGCCGGAGCTCAAGAAGGCAGGCTTAGACGCCATGGTGGTTGTGGGTAAGGCTGAGAAGCCGTCCTATGTGCTGGTGGAGGACGGGAAGGCTGAGGTGAGGAGCGCAGAGCACCTGTGGGGGCTAGACTGCTTCAAAGCTGAGGAGGTGATCAAGGAGGAGTGCGGGAAGGGGGCTCAAGTAGCGTGCATCGGCCCTGCTGGAGAGAACCTAGTCAGGTTCGCCTGCATAACACACGACACTGGCAGGCAGCTGGGGAGGTGTGGTGGTGGAGCTGTGATGGGTGCTAAGAGGCTGAAGGCGATAGCAGTAAAGGGGTCAGGGGAGGTGGAGGCCAGCGACCCAGATAGGCTGAGGAAGCTCAGGGATGAGATAGTGGAGAGGGTGAAGAAGACGCATGGAGCTCTCATGAAGTACGGTACTCCAGCCATATCAGTGCTGACGAACGCTTCAGGTGCTCTCCCAACCAAGTACTGGACTGACGGGTCAATAGACTGGTTTGAGGACATAAGCCCTGATAGGGTAGCTGAAAAGTACTTCAAGAAGAGGAGCTGCTACCTCTGCCCAATAGGCTGCAGGCACTACTCCAGGATTGGTGGAGTTGAGGTTGAGGGCCCAGAGTATGAGACGTGGTTTGCACTGGGCTCCCTGTGCCTAGCTAAGGACGTTGAGACCATAGTGAAGGCCAACGAGGTCTGTGATAGGCTAGGGCTGGACACGATAACAGCTGGCAACGTGGTCGCGTTCACAATGTACCTGCTTGAGAAGGGGCTCATCAGCAGGGAGGAGGTGGGCGTCGAGATAAGCTTCGATAAGCCTGAGGGCATGCTTGAGCTGCTGCCTAGGATAGCCTACAGGAAGGGCTTCGGCATGGTCTTAGCAGAGGGAGTTAAGAGGGCTAGTGAGATAATCGGGAGGGGGGCTGAGGCCCTAGCTGTACACGTGAAGGGCCTTGAGCCACCGGGATACGAGCCTAGGGTGCTGAAGGGCATGGCATTAGGGTACGCCGTCTCATCTAGAGGAGCATGCCACCTCAGGCACATGAGCTACAGGCCTAACCTCACTGGGCAGCACCCATTCAACCCTGACGTGAAGGTTGACAGGAGCTCATACATGCAGGCTGAGATGGTTGCTGAGCAGGAGAGCTTCTATGCACTAGTGGACTCCATGATCCTATGCAAGTTCTACTCGCTGCCCACCATAGGCCCGATACTGTGGAGGGAGCTAGCTGACCTCTACACTGCTGCAACTGGAGTGGAAGCC
>QMWA01000205.1 GCA_003661385.1 Thermoproteota archaeon
CAAGAGGCCCTAGGGGTGAAGGAGAGCACAGCGAGAAAATACCTGCTAAGCCTGCAGCTGAAGGGGCGCTTGTAGTGAAGAGGAGGTCTGGGAGAGCAGTCACATACCGCCTGAAGACTTAGCCTGCTCCTCGACATCTATGCCAGCTATCCTGGCGAAAACTCTCATAGACCTCCTTATGTGCTCTAAAGTATAGTAGCCTAGTGGAGTCTGGATCAGCAGGAGCTCCCCTCCCTCATCACCCTCCTGTGTGAAGACGAATATGACAGCTGAAGGCTTAGACCTGCTTGTCGCAACTAGCATCCCCCTCCTAGGGGATATAGTGTAGAAGTGGCTCCTCTCAAGCCTCTCCCTAAGCTCGCTTAAGCTCCTAGCCTCCCTGAACCTCCACTTGTAGAGGATCACATGCTTAATCGGGAACAACCTACCACCTTTATCACGAGGCTGCTCTAAGGGTGTATGCCTGAGGTTAGTGGCGGTGAGCTCCTAGTCAGGTGCCTACTTGAGGAGAGGGTTAAATACGTGTTCGGTGTCCCAGGTGCACAGTGGCTTCCCTTCCTTGATGCCCTGAAGGTTTATGGTGAGCCGCGTGGCCTCAAGTTTGTGCTAGCTAGGCACGAGCAGGCTGCAGGCCACATGGCTGACGCCTGGGCTAGGGCTACAGGTGAGCCTGGAGTCTGCCTTGGGACAGTAGGCCCAGGTGCAGTAGACCTTGTCCCAGGGGTATACCCTGCTTGGGCTGATGGCATACCAGTCGTAGTGCTGACAGCACAGAACCAGAGCTGGCGCATCTACCCTGATCACGGCTCAACTCAGGGCTGCGACCAGCTAGGCGTCTTCAGGGGTGTGGTGAAGTGGAGTGCCGTAGTATCACACTGGAGCAGGATCCCAGAGCTGGTTCAGCGGGCGTTTAGAGCTGCTACATCAGGCAGGCCTGGCCCGGTCCACCTGGACTTCCCAGTTGACGTGCTGTTCGAGAGGAGAGACCTGTCTGAGGTCAGGGTTGTGCCGCGAGAGAGGTACAGGGCTACCAGGGGGCCTGCTGGAGACCCTGAGCTCGTGAAGGCTGCAGCAAGGCTGCTAGCTGAAGCTGAGAGGCCTCTCATCCACGCTGGGATGGGTGTGCTAGCCTCAGGAGCCTGGAGCGAGCTAGCTGAGCTAGCAGAGTTCCTCAAGGCCCCAGTCACAACAACGCTTGGAGCAAGAGGGGCCATACCAGAGGACCACCCGCTGTGCCTGCTTCCAGCAAGCTACGGCGCGCTAGCTGCCCAAGCCATGGCTGATGTGGTGCTCGCTATAGGGACGAGGTTCGGTGACCTAGACTTCTGGGGGAAGCCCCCAGCTTGGGGTGAGCCAGAAGCCCAGAAGCTCATCCAAGTAGACATAGATCCAGAGAACATAGCCTTAAACAGGGAGGTAGACCTGCCGATAGTAGGTGACGCCAAAACAGTGCTAAGGCAGCTCATACACGAGCTCAGGCAGCTGACTAGAGAGCGAGAGGAGAACCCTTACCTGGAGGAGTATAAGGCTGCTGAGAGGGAGTGGCTGAGTAGAGTAGAGGAGCTAGCCTCATCGAGCTCGAAGCCGATACACCCACTCAGGCTCATGAAGGAGGCTAGGGAGTTCTTCCCAAGAGGCTCGATAACATGCGTCGATGGAGGGAACACAGCAGTATGGGCATACTACGTGAACAGGGTGTATGAGCCTAGAAGCTTCCTCTGGGCAGCTGACTCAGGCCACCTAGGCACAGGCCTCCCCTACGCGATAGCAGCCAAGCTAGCCCACCCAGAGAGGCAAGTCTACCTGATAACAGGAGACGGAGCCCTCATGTTCAACATACAGGAGCTCGAGACAGCCAGGAGGCTAAACCTCCCGATAACAGTCGTGGTAGCAAACGACAGAGCCTACGGGATGATAAAGGGAGGGCAGAAAGCCTACTTCAGCGAGAGGTACATCGGAGTAGACTTCTACGACACCAGGTACGACAAGGTAGCTGAGGCAATGGGCTGCTATGGTGAGAGAGTAGAGGAGCCAGAGGAGATAAAGCCCGCCCTAGGGAGGGCACTGGAGTCTAAGCTGCCAGCTCTCCTGGATGTCGTGGTAGACAGGGAAGCCAACCTGACTCCACCAGACCTAGAGGCCATAGTCTCAATATGGCTGGAGGGCTGCATATAGCATAAAACTAGGAGCTAGGACCCCACTATGGCTGAGACCTCGCTCAGCTGTACTGCCCCATCTCCATTGGAGTCACTCCACTCTAGGAGGATGAGCTTGTAGTCCTCGCTCCACGATGAGAGGGTGGAGCTCAAGTACGCTAGGGCTGCTTCAGTCCCATACCTTGTTACCCCGAAGACTAGCAGCGTGTCCCTGTGCTGATATGGGTCTCTAGCTGCCACTATCACGGCGTAGTCTCTCACACCATAGTCTGCTGAGGTGACCTCATACATGCTGCCAGCCACCTCCAGCGAAGCCTTGAACGGCTCCCTAGAGTACCTGAACCTGACCGCCCTCACTGCTGGCATGAGTGAGGCTGCAGCCTTGTTCACTATCGGCCCACCTACTATAGCAGCCTCAAGGTAGGCCCTAGCTTTGCTGTGCTCTACTGTGTTCTCTGTGAACGTGCCCATGTACCTCAGCCAGAGCTCCTCATCTACTGCAGACCCATATATCACCTGGACATCCCTATACTGCATGTAAGCGTGGATGAACCCATAGACCCCAGGCTGAAGCTGAAGGCTGCATGGAAGCCTGCCTGAAGCCTCCCCCTCAACCTTATCATACTCCAGTCTAGTTATGTTCTCCTGTGCAGCCCCATAGTCTGGCAGCACATATGTGAGCTTAAGGTACCTGCCTAGCCTAGCCTGGTCTAGCCCAGCTTCACCATGCTCCACTACCAGAGCCGTCAGGTAGACTAGGCTGAATGGTATCTCCCCAACCCTAGCTGACAGAGCCTCTGTCACTGAGCCAAAGAAGCCGTTTGTCGGATCTGCTACAACCCAGCCGTATGGTGGGATGTAAGCTTCACACCAAGCGTGCGCTGAAGCTATCTCCAGTCCACCTACCTTGCCACATATGATGCCTATGACAAGCCTAGCTGGGATCCCTCTTGCTCTGCAGAGCGTTATGAAGAGGTCTGCCTTGTCAAGGCACACTCCTCTAC
>QMWA01000206.1 GCA_003661385.1 Thermoproteota archaeon
TCTTGACTGCTGTCTCAACTGGAGCTAGGGTTGAGCTAGTTGAGAGAGGGGATCTGGAGGGGCTTAAGCTGGTTGACGACCCTATTTACATAGGGGTGCACCCGGCTTCTGGCTGGCCTCTCCCCCTAGACCCCAGGGCAGTGGACTACCACATAGCTGTAGTTGGGGCAACTGGCTCAGGGAAGTCCCATCTGGTTAGGCTGCTTGCTGCAGCGCTAGCTAAGCAGGGGAGGAGCGTCGTGGTGTTCGACCACACTGGCCTAGACTACGTGGAGCAGCTCTCCCACCTCGGTAGGGTGATAAGGGACACTGAGGTGTTTCCTGAGCTCTCCTCCATAGCTGAGGTCATAGTGCAGGAGGTGTTCAGGGACGACAAGCTCATGGATGACGTGGAGATAGCCCTATACACCTACGTGGCCTCAGAGGGGGACCTAGGGAGGGCTGAGGCTCTGCTGGACAGCATAGGGCTAGTGGAGTACTCGAAGAGAGGTGTGAGAGCCTCCTTCAACCCCTCGTGGGACGCGTGGAGCAAGGAGCCATCAGAGGTGGAGTGGAGTGGCATAAAGTTCCAGGAGGTCCTCGACACGGTCATGCTCAGGGTTGGGAGGCATGCCAGCACCAGGGCTAGAGCCAGGTTCAGGCTGATGAAGTCAGGCCTAGACCTATCGAAGCTAGGTGGAAGGGAGGTTAAGGCTGAGGAGATAGTTGACAGAGCTCTTGAAGGTGGGGTCACAGTGGTCGACATAAGCACTGAGCCCATGCCAGTTAGGTACAGCATAGTGAGGAGCGTGGTCTCAGGGCTCCTGAGGAGGGCTGAGATGGAGAGGAGGAGGGTGGACACAGCCATAGTCGTCGACGAAGCCCAGATATACGCTGCTAAGGGGCAGCCTACTGCAGGTGTGCTAGCTGACGTGGCTAGGAGAGGGAGGAAGTGGGGTCTTGGCCTCGTGCTGGCAAGCCAGAGGTGGGTTGCTGACCTAGACCCTGGGATCAGAGCTAACGTCAACAGCGTGGTGTTCAGCAGCCTACAGGCCTCAACAGACCTAGAGGACATAGGTAGGGTTGTGAGCGTGAGCGCTGTCGACGTAGATGTCCTGGGGACAGGAGACTTCTACGTCTGTGGCTTGCTGTCGCCGTTCAGGAGGCCCATACTGGTTCACACGTTCAGCAAGCTGGAGGATGCCTATGCTGGAAGAGGAGCTTGAAGAGGTTCTGGACGCAGACATATACGCTGCTGCACTCAAGGCTGCTGAGGAGGCTGTTGAGAGCATAGCTGAGGCATGGGAGCTAGCTAAACCGTACCTGGAGGAGGCTGAGCCTAAGGTCAGGGAGATGGCCTCTATGCTGGGTGAGCCTCTAAGGGATTATAGGGTTGCTGCAGTGGACTCGACCTTCACTCCAGCGCTCGCTTTGAGAGGCTTCCACGCCAGCGTCGTGGTTTTAGCAAGGGTGCTCTACCCGAGTGAAGCTAGGCCTAAGTTCAAGCTTGAAGTCCTCCACCCAGCTAGGGAGAGTGAGGAGGAAGAGGCCTCTCCTTCATCAGGTGACGTGAAGGAGGCTGAGGTCAAGTTCATGCTTGAGGTAGCTGATGGAGGAGGCTTCGATGTCCTGGTGAGAGACGGAGACTACCCGCCTGTAGACGCCCTCTTCCCAACTACCAGGGGGAGGAGGCTTGCCCCGCCATGCGAGAAGCTCATGGAGAAGGCTCTGGAAGCCGGCTTCGGCTTAGCTGGCCTAGTCAAGAGGGTTAGGACAGCTCTGATAGCGTACAGGGTGCTGGGGGAGAGCCCATTTGAGGAGGCAGCTAGGCTCAGGGACAGAAACCCCAGTGTGGCCTCAGCCTTCATGGAGCTCCTCTCAGACTCAGTGCTAGGCTGGCTCATGCTTGAGCCTGGAGAGTACCTTCATATAGGCTCCTATGGTGACGATGTAGATGGGAGCTCCATGATAGCAGCCTACTTCTCAGCTAGAACATGGAGGAAGCAGCCTCTAGAGAGGATAACCACAGTGCTGGACAGGCACAAGCTCTTCAAGAGGGTTGAGGTAGCCTACTACAGGCCTCAAGGTGAGCTTGCGCCCCTGGTCAAGCTCACTGGCTTCAACCTAGACCTCAAGGACTTCGCAGCATACTCCCTGAAGTACACTAGGGGCCCAGCTTACCCAGACTACATCAACCTAGCTGACACAGCATGCCTAGAGTACGCTAGGACAGTGAAGCCTGAGGACATCATGCTCCTAGCCCTCTACACTGCGTCACATGCCAGGGGGCTGCACAAGCTGAGGTTCAGAGGCAGGTCTCCAGCTCTCCTAGCGCTCCAGAACATCCAGAAGCTAACCCTAGTGCACAGCAGGATAGCTAGGATGTCAGAGAGGGCAGCTAGAGGTGGGAGGCGTGCGTAAAGCCGGCCTGCTAGCTGTAGTGCAGCTGCTAGCCCTCTGCTCCTATGCGAGGGCTCAGCTGCCATGCTTAGCTGTAGCCTGGTCTCTGCCTGTGCCAGAAGGCTATGCTGGATGGAGGTGCCTTGCTGCAGCTGACGTGACGGGAGATGGCACCCTAGACATCGTGGCTGGGGAGTTCAGCGAGCCCTATGGGGTATATGTTGTGGATGGCGCCTCCCACACTGTGGCAGCTTGGCACGGTGAAGCTCCTGTCCTGGACATCGCTACAGGAGACTTCGACTCCGATGGGGCTGAGGAGGCTGCTGTAGCCAGAGCTGCAAGCGGCATCGAGCTCTATGGGGCAGGTGGCATCGAAGCTGAGCTCCCCTTAGCTGAGGCTATGCTCGAGGTCGAGGCTGGAGACATAGACTCCGATGGGGTAGATGAGCTTGCTGTAGCCGCGTCAGGGCCGTATACAGGGTGGCTCGCTGTATACGAGTGGAGCAGCCGAGGCTTCAAGCAGCTCTGGAAGGTAAGCTTTGGAGCACCATGCAGCGGGCTTAAGCTGGCAGACTTAGCTCCACCTCAAGGCCTAGAGCTGGTGCTAGAGAGCAGTGGAGTCGCATACTGCGTAAGCAGCTCTGGAGCATTCCTCTGGGTATGCCGCCTAAGCTGCAGCAGCGTCTACATGACAGCTGAAGCTGGAGGTGCTGTCGCTATGGTAGATGGCTCAGAGGTTTACTTGATCCAA